>JBBRGD010000031.1:0-11300 GCA_038241065.1 Flavobacteriales bacterium | reverse complement strand
TAAAGAAGGTCTGGGAACACTTGCCTACCGGGATGGATGGAATTTGTTTGACCAGATAATCCTTTCGCAGGCTTTCCTGAAAAACGATTACGGGACCTATCAATTTTATAAGGCGGGAATATTTAACCCTGTTTATTTAATAACCCCAACCGGCCAATTTCGTGGATATCCCTTCAGAAGTTATGATTACGGCGGATATACCGGCGGTTACAGTGACCATTTTCCGGTGTATGTACATTTGATAAAAGAAGAAAAGGGCGGCTCCCTGCAGATAGAATAGCCGATAAACGAAAATCAATAATATTAAAAGACCCAAGCTTGAAAATACTTCTCACGGGTGCAACCGGATATATTGCACAACGATTGTTGCCGGTACTTTTGGAACAAGGACACCAGGTAATATGCTGCGTAAGGGATAAGAATAGGTTTAATGATCACAATTACCATTCAGAAAACCTCAGTATAATTGAGGCTGATTTTTTAAACAAGGAAAGTTTAAAAAATATTCCTGACGACATAGATGTGGCTTACTACCTGATCCATTCAATGTCAACACAAAGCGGTGACTTTGAAAAAATGGAACAAGTATGCGCCGATAATTTTAAGGAGAGAATTCAGAACACTAATACCAAACAGGTAATTTATTTAAGTGGTATCATCAACGAAAATGAATTATCCAAACATTTATCGTCCCGTAAACAAGTGGAGGATATATTATCCGAATCCACTTTTGCGCTTACTACTTTGAGAGCCGGTATTATAGTGGGATCAGGCAGCGCATCATTTGAAATTATTCGTGACCTGGTAGAAAAATTACCTTTAATGATTGCGCCAAAGTGGCTGAAAACTAAATGCCAGCCTATTGCTATCAGAAATGTTGTCGAATTCCTGAGCGGGGTTGCCGGGCGCAGCGATACTTATAACGAAAGTTACGATATAGGAGGTCCGGACATCTTAAGCTATAAAGAAATGCTGTTGTGTTTCGCAAAAATAAGAGGACTAAAAAGACGGATCTTTGTCGTGCCTGTAATGACCCCAAAAATTTCTTCGTACTGGCTGTATTTTGTCACATCAACTTCCTATGCCTTAGCCACAAATTTGGTGAATAGCATGAAGATTGAAGTGATCTGCGAGCCGAATGATCTGGCTTCACGGCTTATCATTTCCCTGATTGATTATGATACCTCCATTAAGCTGGCATTCGACAAGATCGAACAAAATTTGGTGCTGTCAAGCTGGAAAGATGCACAAACCAGCAACATTTTTCAGAAAGGCCTTTCACATTATATTGAAGTTCCTGTTAACGGATGTTATAAGGACGTTCGCAAAATAAAAATTGAAAACAGCAAACCTGTTCTCGATAAAATCTGGGCAATTGGGGGAAAAACAGGTTGGTATTACGGAAACTGGCTTTGGGAGATCAGGGGGATTTTGGACCAGTTCATGGGTGGCGTGGGTATGAGAAGAGGAAGGAAAAGCAGAACAGAAATCTCGGCAGGGGAATCCCTGGACTTTTGGAGGGTGTTACTGGCGGACAAAGAAGAAAAAAGATTGTTGTTATATGCAGAAATGAAGCTGCCGGGGGAAGCATGGCTGGAGTTCAAAATTGATGAAAATAATTTTCTGAAACAAACAGCAACATTCCGCCCATTAGGTTTATGGGGCAGACTATATTGGTATGCCGTTCTCCCGTTTCACGGATTTATTTTTAATGGAATGTTGAAAAATATTGCTACTGATAAGAATTTGAAATAAAGATCCATAAGGTTTCCCAGAAATAATGGTGGGATTTTTAAATGCGAAATGGGGAAATTTGAAAATGGTCAATTATGAGGTTGATCCGGTTATTTTAAAAAATTTACCGTCTTGTATTTTCCAAAAAAATTGAGTCCTACTCTAGGCATTTTAGGTATACAAAATTTTATGAATTGATTTAAATATATTTCAGATCTTATCTTCCTAGTTGTTTGTACTTCCTTTAAAATCTGAAGTTCAAAAACTTGTAGATTCTAAATGAATGAATTCGGTTTTAATAATTTTTTTGACAGGAAAATCGCTGCTTTGCTTTTGTATTCTTTCAACCAATAAAGCTGCGGCAGTTTCTCCTATAAGTGTGGGATGTTGATCTACATAACTCAAAGCCGGCCATAAAAAAGGCGCGATATCTTCATTGACATAGCCTATAATTTTAATGTCCTCCGGAATTCTCAGATTGTTTTCCTGAGCTACCCGGGAGCAAAGAAGAGTCCCCGGATAATCCAATCCAATCAAGGCCTCTACCTTCTCTTCGGCAAGCAATGTGTTTAATTTACTTTTCAAGGTATCAACATCCTCAGAAAAGATCAAAAAGTTTTTATTCACCGGCAAATTAAAGTCCTTGCAGGCTGCTTTGTAACCTTCAATACGCTTCTTTCCAAATCCCATTTCCCCATTTGCACAAACCAAACCTATTTTTCTTAAATTTTTGGAATATAAATATTGCACAGCGTCATAAATACTTCCCTTATCGTTTACGCCCACTTTATCCACTTCCATTTCTACATTTATTCGGTCGAATAAAACCAAAGGAATCTCATATTCCAGCAACTTATATAAATGTTCATAATTATTAAGTTTCTGGGTCTCCTCTGAAACGGAGATCAACAATCCATCAACAAGCCCGTTTGAAATAAGCTCTAAAATTTGCTGTTCCAGTTTTAAGGATTCGTTGGATATGTATGTTATTACCTGAAAGCCGAGTTTACGTGCCTCAATTTCGATCCCTGCCATAGCTTTAGCAAAGAAATGATTGGAAATATTAGGAACTATTACGGCGATATTTCCGGTGCGGTTGAGTTTTAAATTTACGGCGGTGGGATTAGGCCTGTAATTATGAAATTTTGCAAGTTCCTTAACCCGACTGATGGTTTTGGGGCTAATTTCGGAACTGTCATTAAGGGCTTTTGAAACTGTAGAGATGGAAACACTTAACAGTTTTGCCAATTCCTTTAAAGTGATTTTTGATCTCATAACACTAAGGATTAAGGTAAGCTTTAGAAGCAAAATAGGAGAATCAGAAATCTGTCTTTTTTATAAAATTGAACACATATTTAATATGAGGTGTTATCAAAATAAAAAAAGCCGATTCCTATAAATCCGGAATCGGCAATTTAAGACAAATTTCACTCATAAATAAATTACTCTAAATTTTCGTATTCAAATTTTTGTCCGCCTACAGAGATTTCAACCATAGCGCCCGCTTTTGGCATGGTAGCAATTGCTATTCCATCCCTGAATTCTATGCTCTTGGCCTTCCCTTCTTCCAGGACTACAGCAGAAGCAGTACCCGATAACTCAAAATTTCCCTGCTTAAACCGATCTAGTTCCGTTTGGGTTTGAAAAAAGATGACCTGCCTGAATGCCTGCCCACCTAATTGCAACCCGATGTCTAATTGCTTTAAATTTGCCATACCCACCAATTTGCCTTTTTCATAAACAGCCCCATTTCCGGATGCTGCACCAACAATATAAGCTCCTTTTCCAACATTTGGGAAAATCGCGAAACCCTCTGCATTCGAGAAAAGCTCAGCCATATTTGGATTATTTTTTGTGAAGGCCGCTTTGGCTAATTCGGCATCGTTGATTACTTCCTGTTGTTCAGCTGTTTGCGCTGCCAAGATGCCGGTAAACATAAGTAGCATTATGGCTAAAACCGGTTTGTAAAAATTAAAATTCAATGTCTTCATGATTTAGATTTTTTGATTTTTGGAAGAACTTATTTATTCATTATTATACCGGCTAACTTTTAGCCGGATGTTTTTTTAATTAATTTTAAGGTTTCGATATGTTCCATTCAGAAGAAAACTTTCTGAATTTTATATTGAACCAATTATTGAGCAGGGAAAAATTCAAATTTTTGACCTCCAACTGATATCCCGGCCATTGCACCAGCCTTAGATTTGGTTACAACTCCAACTCCATCTTGGAAATCAACACTTTTTGATACCCCTTCTTCCAAAAGGACTGCAGATGCATTTGCGGCGAATTCAAAATTACCTTGTTTAAATTCATCCAGAGC
The DNA here is from genome assembly GCA_038241065.1 of Flavobacteriales bacterium. Lineage (GTDB taxonomy): Bacteria > Bacteroidota > Bacteroidia > Flavobacteriales > Flavobacteriaceae > Gillisia. The sequence goes on along the minus strand of JBBRGD010000031.1, from coordinate 7,243 downwards.
AGCCTGGGTTTGAAAAAATAACACTTCTATAAAAGCCTTCCCGCCTATTTGAAGCCCAATATCCAGTTGTTTTAAATTTGAATATCCTGTCAATTTTCCGTTTTGATAAACTGTACCATTTCCGGATGCTGCACCAATTACATAAGCACCTTTTACCCCATTGGGGAAAATAGCATATCCTGCTGAGGTGGTAAAGAGTTCTGCTATTTTAGGATGGCTTTTGGAAATAGTAGCTTTTGCTTCCAGGGAATCTGATATAAGTGAATCAGAAGTATTTTGTGAGGATCCACAACCTGCAAGTAAAATGAAAATCAGCACCAAAATGGGCATGTCTATTTTTTTTGTTATTGAATTCATTTTTAGTTTTTTTGTTTAATCTTATAAAATTAGCCCTATTTCAAATCAGAAAATGTTAATTGAGGGTTAATTCTATTCACATTAACATATTTCAGAAAAATTTGTTAATGTGAATATATCTATAATATTATACCCCTGAACTAATGGAGGATTATGTCACTTCCGTCAACTTTTTAAAGGATTCAATTAGAGGAACTTTTTTAGTCCAAAGATCTTAAACTTGGCAAATCTTTCCCCAAGTACTGCACAAATAAACGCTGTAGGTCATTCTAATTAATTTATCTTTTTTGCATTTGATCTACTTTTGTGTCCCGCTCATAAGCCTTTTTTGTTTTCTCTCAAACAAGAATATTTTGAACTGAAGAATTCCCACCGTAATCATAAATGCAACAAAAGTTGTGAGCAATAAAATATAGATTTCAGGTTTAATGGACGACAGATAGCCGCCATAAAAGGCAACTTTTCTAAATCCGCTCAAGAATTGGGTAAGCGGGATGTATTACCACTGAGTTACTTCCTTTCCATCTTTTTTAAGGTAATAACTTCTTCCCATACCCTGATCTACAAAATATAATTTATTGCAAACTTGACCTTCTTTTATTAACACCTCATTTTTTTGGACGGATTCTTTTTCAAAATGAGAGAGAATGTCATTTAGTTCATCTTGAGAAAATGAAACTGAGGTTATGAGAAAGTCGGCAAGCTTCATAAAATACTAATTTGTAAAATCATTAGGTGTTTGTGTCGGGCAGACAAGGGGAGTTTCCCCCAAAGCCTCCCGTGTTGCAAGAAAGCTGAAGTACCTTCCTAATGGCAAAGGTAGGGGCTAAAACCATTAAATTTACTGCTGTTATGGCTATTATTTTTATTAATTGTTTTAGCCGGTACTATTTTAAAAAATCAGGATCGGCATAGCTTGGATTTGGGTATTTGTAAAATCCTTCCCCACTGCTTACACCCATTTTCCCTTTATCGATAAAATCTGATTTTATAATGGCAGCACGCTCAAGCCTGCTTTGATCTCCCAACTTTTTGCCCCAAAGCATACTTATATTGTATGCCGTTTGCAGACCTACCTTGTCCAGAATACCAAAGGGTCCCATTTTCGTCCCCATAGAAATCATCCAGGTTTTGTCAATGCTTTCAAAATCGGAAACTCCGTTAAAAAATAAATCTTGTGCTGCAGTGAGTAATGGAACCAGTAAGGAATTTAAAATGTAACCATTTTGCTCTTTGTGTATTGGAATGGGAATCATCCCAATCTCAGAGGCAAACTTTACAACTCTTTCAAATATTTCAGGATTAGTTCCTGTATGCCCCATCACTTCTCCAATATTTGTGTCCCATATTCCATTGGCAAAGTGCAGCGCTAAAAACTTTTCAGGTCGGCCTGTATAAGCAGCATAATCGCTAGGTAAGGTGGTAGAAGAATTGGTAGTAAAGATTGTTTTTTCCGGGGCGACTTTAGCCAGTTCCTGGTAAAAGCTTTTTTTAATTTCCATGTTTTCAGGAACAGATTCACTCACTAAATCGGCATTCTTTACTGCTTCCGCCAAATTCGTTGAATAGCTTAATCTGCTCAAAGTTTGCTCAATTTCTTCTTTCGAAGCTCCTCTAGCCGTCCTAAACAATTCAGCATATTGTTTATGAAATGATTTACTCGCTTCCAATCCTTTTTCAAAAGCATCATAAACTATTACATTAAATCCCATGAAAGCTGTCTGCCAGGCGATTTGTGAACCTAATGTTCCTCCTCCTGCAATTGTTACATTTTCTATTTTGATCATGTTTAAATTTTAAATTATTAGATTTTTTTATATTGGCTACAAAGGTCTCGGCTATTAGCAGTTGCGGGATTAGTTGTGCAGATTTGTCGGCCCTGCCAGCAGGCAGGTTAGCCTTGGTTTATTGGCAAAGTTAATTATTTTCTTTGTATAGCTGCCCGTTATTTAGGATAAGCATTATTGGCAGCTGGTTTTAACCCCCTCGACTTCAAAAATTCAGGAGCTTGTTCTTGGAACAATTTTAAAATTTCCAAATAATTATTTTGAGCGATCAGCTTTCTGTAAATTGAATTGCTTGCACAGTAATAAACGAAGTTTTTTATTTCTTCCTTAGGGATTTTGAGCAAATTAATGAAAATTGTTTCATCTATAGCATCCATTCCTTTCTGAACATCAAAAGTCAATTGTTCGTTATTATTAGCCTTTTCCAGCATTTGAGTCCTTCCTGAGATCTTGTTTAAGATAGGGTCAAGAAATCCACTTTTCGCTGTAAAAAGCTTTCTGCCTATCGATGTCAATTTTGGCTTGTTTGAAACAGGAATATTCTCGTAAAAATTAAAAGTTTTAATCCCGTTTATATCTTGCAGAAGGTTTCCGGTTAATTCAATATTACTTATTTGTACTTCATCTAAATCTACCACATTTTCAGTTAATTTAATTTTTAGGAACTTCTGTGATATATATTTTTTAGAGATTATTAAAGTGATTGTTTCATATTGAACTGATGAAAATATTAGAGTATCATTCTCTTTAACCTTAATGGAAAATTCTCCTAAATCGGAATTAGTTGTTCCTGTTTTTTGAGTCGAATTAATAATGTTAATACGAGCATTATCTAATGAATCTGCAACAAATTTTCCCTCCAGAATAATTTCTTCCTGAGAATAACCGAATGAACAAATAAAAAGAAAACTTAGAGTTAATATGAATTTGCTCATTAAATTGTAATAATATGGACTGATCTAAACTTGAAAAAACCTGATGCCAGGATGTTTGTGTAGGATGAGTGAGACTTAAAAATCAGAGATTTTTCCGGCGAAGTAAATTGCTTGTTAAATGTTTGTCGGTTTATATTTAGTTTAACATGAAGCCTAAATTATATTTAATATTTTTAATAGTTATTGGTTTACAAAAAATTCGTTAAAGCAATTAATTTTACTCAGATTATTTACTCTTTCAATTTTTTTAGAATGGACATTTGCTTTCCAAACTTTCCTAATATTTTGTATTCTTAAACTATCTGTTTTATCAACTATTGCAATAATATTTTCATTCTTGCCATTATTAGTATAGCAATAACCTATTGTTATAAATTCGGATTTCTTTGAATTAGGAATAATTAAAGTATCTAAAATTTTAAAAGTTAAATTTCTTATTGAGTCAAGAATAATACTTTTAAAAATAATTAAATTATTTGATTTGTCTTGTAAATGTAGAATTTTATATAGTGGCTCTATATTATTATCATAAATGGTTGTGTCACTTACTTTTGCGTAATTTTTAAGTTGATTTATTTGTTTAAAATTTTGAAATTCCCTTCCAATTATGGAATCATTTTTTATAGTGGATTTGTTTCCACAGTTTACCAAAATCAAGGAAGCAAAAATAAAGAGCCATTTTTTCATAATTGTGTTTAATTTTTTAGAACGGTCTTGTTTAACGCAAGTGGCGTGGAGTAAGGATGCGAACTTGTCGGCTAAGTTGTTTCTTACTTGGTCTCTAAAATAACACTTTTCAACTAAATGCCCGCTATTTGCGCTTAACCGATTTTAAATGTTAGCTGCAGTTCTTTCACTCCCTAATTTTATTCAAGAAAATGTCCATTTCTTTTATAAACCAATCTGGTAAATCCATTGCCATAAAATCTTTGGCATCTTCCGTAATAGCAAAAGCGGTATTTTTAGAATTTGGAAACATTTTTTCCATTGATTCATTAGCTTCCGATATTGGTTTGTTTTGATACGTCTTGGCAAAATACCACGTATTAAATACCAAAAGGGGAATGTCGTTGGTTTCAAGTACGGGAATTAAATCAGCTTCCAACTGTGTTGAGAGGGTTTCAGCCAAGGTATTTCTGTCTGAATTTGATTGCCATTTCACAAAGTCGGCAACCCTCGCTGTATCTGCAAAATTCATAGTATTTGCCATTTGTTTTTGGTAGGATGCAAACGTCAATGAGTCTGGTTCAACAATTGATTTTTTTATGGCTTCTTTAATCACTTTCATCTTCTAGTCTGTCATTGCGGAATCCAAAACCATACTTAACTTTGGATAAAATTCGGAAACCACGATTGCATTAATATCCAATGTTTTGTCCTGTGAGGTTTTAATTGCTACAAAGCCACCATAATTTTGACCTATTAATGTACTTTGCTTTAAATTATTATCTTTTATATAATTTGAAATTGCTGTTATATACTTTTCAGTATACGGCTGTTCAATTGCAGGCATAGTATCAAATCCAGCAAAATCAAAAAGATAGCAACTGTTGGTTTCGCTGTAATGTTCAGCGATTTCTTTCCACATATCTGATGAACATCCAATATGAGGTAAAAAAAGCATTGGCGTTCCTGAATCGCTGATTTTACTGACCTTAATTGCAGGATTTTGTGCGAATGATATCTGTGCTGTAAATAAAACAACTAATGTTTGGATGATGGTTTTCATAGTCTATATTTTTTTAAAAAGTAATGTTTGTTTAAACTTTTGTGAGTACAATTTTCTTTTGGGTTTGACACCCATAAAAATATTTAGCAGAAAGAATCTTTTAATGAGAAACTCATAGAGAATCCAGCATATTGAAAACGTACCGATGACGAGTATTGAAAATTTTGAAATTAAATTCCAGTTGGTATCCATAAGCCAATACGCCAATATTAGAATGACTGTTTGATGCAGTATATAAAATGGATAGACAGCCCGATTGCAATATAGAATTACATTGCTTTTTCTGTTCAGGAATACGGACGACAACCCAAATAACGCCAAAATCCAAGACCACATATTTACTTGGTTGAAAAAAGCTTCTGTAAAATGACGCGCGATTCCATCTTCGTATGTAATAATTAAATATAGGAACACAGAAAAAGCGATAATTCCCGTAAATAGATAGGTTTTATAATACTTTTGGATAGTTTCAAAGAATGGCTTTTGGACAGAAATAAGCAAAAAACCATATAAAAACAATGTGAGATTGTAGAAAAAATTGAACCAATCATCAAACAAGCCGTGTGTTATGGGAAAGAGAGGGTCTAAAAACCATTCCATCAAAAGCAAAGGTAAAATCATCCAGTACAATCCAAACCTTGTTTGGGTTATTTTCGTCACAAGTCGTATCAATTTATTATTTGGATGCTTCCTTACATATATAAAAAATGGTAGTAATACCAAGGAATATATCAAAATATATGGTAAAAACCATAGATGGTGCCAGCTTAAGTTGCCTGTCGGATATTTTCCATCAAAGGCGTGTGAGGGCCAAAAATCAAGATAAGAACCTGTGAATTGTAAGTGTGCGATTCGCTCAATGTAAACCTGCGGTGGAACGATAACCAGCATTCCAAAGAGCAATGGGATAAACAATCGTGAAATCCGTTCGGTTGAAAATTTAAAGGCAGAACGCTTTCCTAAAGAAAATGCCGTACCCATTCCAGAAATTATGAACAATAAGGGCATTCTCCAACGGTTTAAAAATATCATTGGATATTCAAGCCATTCATACATTATGTTGTTCTTGATATGCCATTCCCACGGAACAAAGAACATTCCTATGTGGTAAAATATGAGCAATGCAAAAGCCATTACCCGAAGCCAGTCTAAATCATATCGTCTTTCCATTTTTAAAAGTTTTATGCAAACTTCAATGGAAAAAATTTTACCTAAAAATTTATGGTATGCTTGACAAGCTTTTGTGGTGAAATGCAAACTGTCTATTTCCAAATACAAGATTTGGTACGAATAGTAACGATTATTTCAACTCCATTTTGCTGTTGAACTCATCTAAATAATTGCGGGAAACAGGGATGAGTTCTTTTGAATTTTTGAGTTGTATTTTGTAACCCTGTGCGTTCCCATTTACATTCTCGATAAAGTCTTTGTTCAAAAGATACGAACGATGCGTTCTGATAATATTTTTGTAAGGAACGAATACGGTCTCTAAATCTTTTAGTTTCATCCGCTTTAAAATGGGTTTGGTCACAGAAGTGTCAACTATCCAAACTTCAACATAATTCCCTTGGGATTTTGCAAAGACAAAATTTTGGATATTAAGATGGAAGTTTTCTGATTTTACTTCTGTATTGATAAATAGTTCAGTTTTGGAAATCAATGATTGAATATCCCTCAACTTTATATTAAAATCTGAAGCTTGTTCGCTATTCTTATTAAATTGAATGTTCAAATAGACAGAAACAATTAAAAATGCCAATATCGAACCAATTAAAAAGGTATTTATCATTTCTTCTTTTAAATAAATGAAAGACCAATTTAAAGGATTATCATAAAGGATGTCCCTCAACAAGAATTGGACTATTCCAGTAAGAAATAATAAAGAAATAATCAATAGAAATTCATATTTCAGTTGCCAATTCTCTATTGAATAACTCATTTTAGAAAAAACAATTGATAAAGGAATCAATAAGAATAATGGGCTTGAAGAATGTACAACTGCTAACCAAAAATAAGTGAGTTTTAGTTCATCAATATCGGTTTCAAATGTTTCAATTACATAAATTAAAAAAAAATCAAGAAGAAAAATAACAAGACTTTTTTGAATAAGTTTTTTGCCCTTGTAATAAATAGGATAAGGTTGGCTAAAATATTTTTTTAATTCATTCAATTTTTTGCTGTGTTGTTCGAATTATTTTTTACCGTGGTTCGTCAACTATTCAAAATTAGCAATTTCTAATTTCCCGAAGATGCCGGAGGCGTGGTTTTCCCGAAAGGTCGGGACAGGTCAACTTGCCGATGATCCTAGAACCCTTACCCCTACCCTCTGTAATGCTGTAAAAAAATATAAGGAGTATCGTTACTCAAATAAAACGCAGCAGATGAATACTTATACTCTTCCTCAAACTTACAAAACCCCGCCATCACTGGATTGT
>JBBRGD010000030.1:0-11410 GCA_038241065.1 Flavobacteriales bacterium | reverse complement strand
TCTTTAAAACTGCGGGCAAATATACAAAGACTTTGATATCTTCCAAAAACTAAATAAAAAATTTTTTTAATAGTTTTTACTAACTTTGCAAACTGAAAAAACACCACCCAATATGTTTAACAAAAATATCAAATTAGTTATCACCGGAATTATAATCGCTGTTGCCATTTGGCAATTTACCCTTGGAAACATTGGGAACGGAATTATGTATATTCTGATTTCAACAATATTTATTTTTCTGTATTTTAAAAATGAAATGATCTTAATGGCATTTTTAAGATTGCGGAAACAAGATTTTGCAGGCGCAAAAAAATGGCTCGATAAAATAAAAAAACCTGAAACAGCTCTTACACAAGGTCAACAAGGCTACTTTTGGTATCTGCATGGGTTGATGCTTTCTCAAACAAATATTACCAAGGCCGAAAAATATTTTAAAAAGGCCATAAAACTCGGTTTGTCGATGAACCAGGACCTTGCGATGGCTAAACTCAATCTGGCTGGTATTGCAATGACCAAAAGGCGCAAACGCGAAGCTCAAATCCTACTTACCGAGGCAAAAAAACTGGATAAACACGGGATGTTAAAAGAGCAGATACAAATGATGAAAACACAGATGAAAAAAATCTGATTATTCAGAAACTAAAATTCTTAAGATATTTTTAATTTTGCTTAACTCTTTATCGATTATTTTGACCCTTTAACGATTATTTTTCGCCACACTCTCTAGCTTGCCTAACTTTGTATTAACATATTGTAAATACAATAAATGGTAAGATTTTTACTGCTGTTTTTGATTTTATATTTTACTCAACCCTCCTTTGGACAACAGGAAGAAAAAAAGATTTTCTTTTCTGAAGCTCTTTCCCAGCATTTGCCTAATTATGAAAAAAAAGCAAAAAAAGCTTATGAACTCAGGGATTACAACTTGGGAAGAGAATTATTTGATTCTTTGGTGAAATTTGAATTAAATGGAAGTTATATGGATAACTTTAAATTTAATCAATTAAACAGCAAAAAAATCACCTTTTATGACTTCAAAAAACCGGTATATCTGATCACTCATTCCTCCTGGTGCGTTGCATCTGAAGGAGAAATCCCGGCCCTAAATCAATTGGCAAGCAAATATCACGATAAAATTGACTTTGTGATTTTATTTTGGGATGATAAGAGAACCACCAAAGAGATGTCGAAAGCCTACAACGCGAATATTAAGATCCTTTATGTGGATGAAATGCAAAATAACAACTCTTATGTTATAAGGCAGCTTAAGCACTCCTTAGGCCTGCCCACCACATTCTTAATTGATGGAAATAAAAAGATCCTGGATATTAGGCGCGGTGTCACACATTCTTTCGAAAAAAGTTTCGAAGAATCCTTTGACCTTAACTACAATGCCATTTATGACGCGATCGCCAACCAGCTATTAGACGGGAAAAACAAGTATCCCGGTCAGCAAACTGCTGCATTAAATTAAGTAATATCAAAAAAAATCAGAAACAATTAAACCTAATTTTTTGAATTCTGAATTCTGAATTCTATTTTGTAGATTGATAATATCCCTTTTCCGGAATTTCAATATGATACATTTTTCCCTTTGAATTTGTCAAATTCGCTTCTCTCAACCAGGGATTATGTAATTTTAAGATCTTATAGTTTATATCATATTTTTGGGCAAAATTTGCAAAATTTTCAACAGATGTTTCAACTTTTACAGTATAGGTAGGGATGTTTTTATACAGTTGATCTTCACTAAAATTGAACCCGTATTTTTGGGGATGATTCAGGATCTCTTTTAACGCCAATATCCTAAATACATACCTGCCGGTTTCTTCACCCAGCAACAAATCATAATAATTGCTAACTTCCTGTCGCTCCAATTGACGCAAAACCCCTGTGTTTCCGGCATTATAAGCAGCCGCTGCCATGGTCCAAGTACCAAAACGCTTTTTGGACGCTATTATATATTCACAGGCCACTCTCGTAGATTTTTCAATATTATAACGCTCATCTACATTTTCATTTATTTCAAGCCGGTAATCCTTTCCTGTTCCATCCATAATCTGCCAAAATCCAACCGCTCCTGCTGGAGAAACCGCCTGGGTTAGTCCGCTTTCTATTACGGCCAGGTATTTAAAATCATCCGGAACACCGTATTCTTTCAGGATGGGTTCAATAATAGGAAAATATTTGTGTGCCCGTTTCATCAACAACAAGGCATTAGATTGCCAATAGGTGTTCACCAGTAATTCCCGGTCCATTCGCTCATAAATATCGGGGTTTTTGATTGGTACCGGTTCCCCTGCGAGATTCAAGTTCTCAGGCATCTTTAAGGCGTAAATATTATAATCTCCTGTTGAATTCTCCTTTGAAACAACTTCGTTTTCAGCCGTAGAAGGCCCTTCCTGCACGGCCTGAATGCTTAGTGCGCAAATTGAGATCAAGCCGATACTCATTAAAAGAATTTTCAACATTTTCATCACTTATTTTTTTATTTTGCCAATTTTCCCCTCAGGATAATTTCAGGCAAATATTTGTTAAACCATTTATATCTGTTAACAATCATAAGATGTGTTCCACCCTTTACGGTAATACATCCCTTGATGTATTTATAAGGAAAAATCTCATCCTTGTCTCCGTGTATATGTATCAAGTTTTTTATAGGTTGATCACATTCCCAGTTTACCATATTTTTAATGGCCCAATCAATATATTTAGTATTTCGTACCGATAAATACTTACGATAAAGGGGAATTCTTTTTTTTAAATAATCACCTACCGCAAACTTTTCCATATAATCTGCATAATCAAGTAAACTTGTGGGGATTAGCCTTATAAATCCTGTACTACCGGCATATCGCATCCTGCGGGGCAACTCTTCCCTGCATTTTACACTGGATATAATAATCAATCGTCTTAAGTTAAGATAATTGCCCATCTCCTGAACTATCACACCACCAAAAGACACGCCAATTAACACAACATTTTCATGTTTTATATAACGGTTCATCCTTTGGGCATAATCCTTTAAAGATTCGTTTGTTAAAGGAATTATCCATTCCAGCCAATGCATTTCAAATTGATCTTCCGGCAATTTAATATGTTCAAAGATCAAGGGGTTTGCAGCCATCCCCGGCATAAAATACACGTGGATTATTTCTTTTGTATTAGGCATTTTAACAGGTGTATAACACGAAAAGTTTAAGATTTATTGTAAATTTGTGGTTAAAATTACTGATATTTTCTTGGCTTTCACAATAAAGATCTATTTAAAAAAATATGAAAAAAGTTTATAATTCCTCAAGTTTAAGCGGAAAAGCAAACTTTGGCTGGTTAAATGAAAATTATTCCTTCAGATGTACAATTTATTAGATGGTTTATCTGCATTCTGGAAATTTTGATGATGAAATATCAGCTACATATATTTAAAGCAAATAATTCAAGATCTTTAGGAAACTGAAACAATCAATTTAAATTCCTGGAATTCCGGAATTCTTTTAATTGAAATACCAATGAATCAAAATATAAAAACGATGAGTGAGGGAGAAATAGTTATTATCAATAACGAGTTTTTGAGACAATTTGAAGCAGTTATTAAAGAAGAACTGACAATAGTAGAATATTCGCAACAGGAGCGCAAAGTTTTTCTTACCAAGTTAATTATGTCAGAAAATCTAAAAGATGAAGGTTATCTGGACTCATTTTTAGAGGCACTTCTAAGTATTATTAAAGAAGGTAGTGATAAAGTAGTACCAACCTGTCCAGAAATTGCAAGATTTATGCGTAAACACCGTAGAAAATATAAAGAATTACTGCCTGTAGGAATAAACATTTAAACGGCTAGCGTAGGATTTGCATAATTAAATCTCACAAGACCGTCTTCGTCAATTTTAACCAGCTTAATTTGATGTATTGTATTTATCAACCCCGGATTCCACGGGGTTTTTACCTTTACATAATTTTCTGTAAAGCCATGAATAAAGCCTTCTTTATTTTCCCCTTCAAATAAGACTGTATGAAAAGATCCTAACTGACTTTCATAAAATGCGCGTCGTTTTTTGGCAGAAAGCCCTCTAAGCATTTTGCTTCTCTTTTTTCTCACTTTTATGGGAATTACTCCCTGCATTTCGGCTGCCACAGTATTTTCCCTTTCAGAGTAAGTGAACACGTGCAAATAGGAAATATCGAGATCATTCAAAAAATTATAAGACTCTAAGAAATGCTCATCGGTTTCCCCTGGAAATCCTACAATTACATCTACTCCAATACAGGCATCAGGCATTGCTGTTTTAATATGATTTACCCTGTCAACATATAATTCCCTCATATACCTTCGGCGCATCATCTTTAAAATCTCATTGCTGCCGCTTTGCAACGGAATATGGAAATGAGGCACGAAAGTCTTACTTTGGGCAACAAAATCTATAGTTTCATTTTTCAATAAATTGGGCTCTATAGAAGATATCCGCAAACGCTCAACTCCTTCCACCTGTTCCAAAGCTTTTACCAAATCAAGAAAGCTGTGTTCGTGGTTTTTATCATCAAATTCTCCCTTCCCGTAATCACCAATATTTACGCCTGTAAGTACGATTTCTTTAATCCCCTTTGCTGAAATTTCGGCGGCATTCTTCAATACATTTTCCAGTTTGTCGCTTCTTGAAATTCCACGCGCAAGTGGAATAGTGCAATAAGTACATTTATAATCACAACCATCCTGAACTTTTAGAAAAGCCCTGGTCCTGTCTCCAAAAGAATAAGCACCTACATAAAAATCGGCTTCCTCAATTTCACAGGAATAAATTTCAGCAAAATTATTTTTAGTGAGATCATTCAAATAATCAGTGATCTTAAATTTTTCAGTGGCACCCAAAACCAAATCAACGCCATCAACCTCGGCCAGTTCTTCAGGCTTAAGTTGGGCGTAGCATCCAATTGCAATTAAAAATCCATCCTCATTAACTTTTTGGGCTTGTTTTACTATGCTTTTAAAACGCTTATCGGCATTATCAGTTACGGAACAGGTATTTATAACATAAATATCAGCTTTTTCTGAAAAATCAACCCTCATAAAACCTTCGTTCTTAAATGAACGGGCGATAGTTGAAGTTTCAGAAAAATTGAGCTTACAGCCCAGTGTATAAAATGCTACTTTTTTAGGAATGCTCATAACCAAATAAATTTTAAAAAACCAAATTTTTGGGGTTGCAAAGATACTTACTATTGTTGAAGTAACGAATTTAGAAGTACGAAGTTAGAAGTGTTAATTAAAAAAATAAAAAAAACACTTTCAAATCATTTCACGGATACTTTCGCCATTTTTTGGTTTCTTCAAATATGTACTCAAGAATAGCCCTATCTTCCTCCAAAAATTCGATATTTCTGCGATTCATGGCAATTTCAGCTACTTCCAAGGCTTTAACCGTTTTATAGGTAGTCATCCCATTTGTGCCGCCCCAACTAAAACTGGGAATAAAATTTCGCAAATATCCGGCGCCAAATATATTTGAGCTTACTCCCACTACTGTTCCGGTGTTAAACATGGTATTAATTCCACACTTGCTGTGATCGCCCATCATCAATCCGCAAAATTGCAAACCGGTTCTTGCAAAACCTCCTGTTTCATAATCCCATAACCTGACTTCGGCATAGTTATTTTTTAAGTTGGAATTATTGGTGTCGGCACCTAGATTGCACCATTCCCCCAAAACTGAATTTCCCAAAAACCCTTCATGGCCTTTATTAGAATATCCAAATATCACCGAATCCTTGACTTCCCCGCCAACTCTGGAAAAAGGTCCTACCGTTGCTGGTCCGTATATCTTAGCTCCCATTTTTAAAGTAGAATTTTCACACAAAGCAAATGGTCCCCGAATTAAACATCCTTCCATTATCTCGGCATTTACGCCAATATAAATAGGCCCTACCGAAGCATTTAAAGTAGCAAATTCCACATTTGCACCTACTTCCACAAAAATATTTTCCCGCCCAATTACATTATTGGAAGCAGGAATAGGCTGGCTTTTCCTATTCTTTGTCAGTAATTCAAAATCGGCTAAAAGTGCATCTCCATTTTTGGAAAATATATCCCAGGTATGTGCAATTTGAAAAGCATCCCCTTCCAACTCTAGTTGGGTAAATGCACTAAAATCAACTTCCTGATCTTCAAAAGAAAAAAATGCAACGATATCTTCTTCGTAAAATATGGCCTGGTTGGGTTTTAGATTTTCTATTTGACTTAAAAATTCCGGGGTAGGCAAAAAAGAAGCATTAATCATTATATTTTCATGCATTTCCACCATTGGCCACTTGTAGGAAAGATAATCTTCGGTAACGGTAGATGTGGTGGTTCCAAGTATTCGCTCCCATTTTTCCCGAATTGTAAGAATTCCAATCCTTATATCGGCAACAGGCCTGGTAAAAGTGAATGGCAACAACTGATTTCTTGCTGCTCCATCAAATAAAATATAATTCATATGTTAGAAATTTAAAAGGCTAAAGATACAAGGAATATTGAATTCGATTTTAACCATAATATACCATTATCAATTAATAATATCCCGTAAAAACATTCAATGAAAATTGCTGATAGAAATATTTTGTGCACAAAGAATCTTTTATTATCGCTTTTTTGAAAACAAAACTAACATCCGGTAGTTGGAGAACAAAAAAAGCCTTCATTTCTGAAGGCTTTTTTTTGTTCTGATAAATTAAGAATTACTTCTTGAATTTAGCGTATTTGTTTTTGAACTTATCAATTCTACCCGCTGTATCCAATAATTTGGATTTCCCTGTGTAAAACGGATGAGAAGTTCTGGAAATCTCAAGTTTTACCAATGGATATTCAGTTCCTTCAACTTCAATAGTTTCTTTTGTATTTGCGGTAGATTTGGTAATAAAGACTTCCTCGTTGGACATGTCTTTAAATGCTACAAATCTATAATTTTCCGGATGGATTCCTTGCTTCATCTCTTTATTCTTTAAAATGCTGTTCGTTTTTCGAGTGGCAAATTTAATCAATTTTAATAAACCACAAACAAATTTAGGATTAAATTTTAAAGCATTACATTAAAACTTAAAAATCCCGTGGTTTGTAACGTTTTCCTATATTTGTTAACTAACTGTGAAAACTAACCAAATTAACCAAATATGGAAATTCAAAAAGTAGAGGCTAAAAAGTTTGTCCTTAATTACGGGATATTATTGGGAATTCTTTCTGTAATTCTCGGGGTAATTATGTATGTTACCAACGCCTACGTCGATCCTAGTTTAATTTACACCGCAATTGGCTTTTTAATATTAATAGGAGTAATTTCCTTTGGGATCAACGCTTTCAAAACTGAAAACGGCGGATTCCTCAATTTAGGTGACGCTTTAAAAGTTGGAATTGGAATTGCCGTAATAGGCGGAATTATCACTGCTATCTGGTCATATCTCCTTATGAATTACATTGAACCCGAATATATGGCCCAAGTAATGGAAATGAGCCAGCAAAAAATGATGGAATCCAATCCGGATCTTACCGATGCTCAAATGGATAAAATGATGGAAATGAGTTCTAAATTTAGTACCCCCTGGATGATCATGGCATTCTCCTTAATAGGAAACTTGTTTTTTGGCCTATTAATATCCTTAATCGCAGGTTTGATCATGAAGAATAAGAATCCCTATGAAGAAGCATAGGTACTAAATAATATTTAATGCAACTATCCGTAATAATTCCCCTTCTGAATGAGGAGGAGTCTTTAACTGAATTGTACAATTGGATTGCATCGGTGATGCAATCCAATTCCTATTCTTATGAAATTATATTTATAGATGATGGCAGTACCGATAAATCCTGGAAGATCATTACTGCGCTGGCAAAAAAAAATTCATCGGTAAAAGGGATAAAATTCAATCGGAATTACGGAAAATCCCAGGCCCTGCACGCAGGTTTCCTCAAAGCCCAAGGCAAGGTAGTAATTACGATGGATGCCGATCTGCAGGATAATCCGGAAGAAATTCCTCAGTTATACAATCTCATCAAAAACGAAAAATACGATCTGGTTTCAGGTTGGAAAAAAAAACGCTACGATTCAGTCCTTACTAAGAATCTGCCTTCAAAATTGTTCAATGCAGCAGCCCGTAAAACCTCCGGACTCAAATTGCACGACTTTAACTGCGGCCTGAAAGCCTATCGCAATAAAGTGGTCAAAAACATTGATGTTTATGGCGAAATGCATCGTTATATCCCGGTATTGGCCAAAAATGCGGGCTTCATTAAAATTACCGAAAAAGTAGTAATGCACCAGGCGCGTAAGTATGGCAAAACCAAGTATGGTATGGAGCGTTTTATCCATGGATTTTTAGATTTACTCAGCATCTGGTTCTTATCCAAATTCGGAAAGAGACCTATGCACCTTTTTGGCGCATTAGGGGTTTTAATGTTCTTTTTTGGGTTTATCGCCGCCGCCTGGATCGGGTCCTCCAAACTTTATAAAATGTATCACCAATTGCCCAATATACTCGTAACAAATAATCCCTGGTTTTATATAGCTTTGATCTTAATGGTAATAGGAACGCAGTTTTTCCTGGCCGGATTCTTAGGCGAACTTATTTTAAGGAGCAAAAGAGAGAAAGATCAATATTTGATAAGTAAAACTATTGGGATTAATTAACCACTTACCGCATTAATCCTTATTTTTGCTTTCAAATAATATCTTATGTCACAGATAAAACCCGAAATACTTGCCAAAGCCAATGTATGGCTTTCTGATACTTTTGATAAAGAAACCCAACAAGAAGTTGAGAATTTAATAAACAATAAACCTGTTAAACTCGAAGAAAGTTTTTATAAAGACGCGACTTTTGGTACCGGAGGAATGCGGGGCATTATGGGTGTTGGTCCAAACCGCATCAACAAATACACCTTGGGAAAAAACACCCAGGGAATTTCCAATTATCTTAAAAAGGAATTTGAGGGGGAAGAATTAAAAGCCGTAATCGCTTATGATTGCAGAAATAACAGCAAACAACTTGCACAGGTTGTTGCCAATGTATTCTCCGCCAACGGCATAAAGGTATTTTTGTTTTCTGAGCTTAGATCTACACCTGAGCTTTCTTTTGCGGTTAAATACTTAAATTGTCACTGCGGAATTGTTTTAACTGCAAGCCACAATCCGCCTGAATATAACGGATACAAAGTATATTGGCAGGATGGCGGACAATTGGTCCCGCCACAGGACAACCAGATTATCGAAGAAATTGTGAATCTGGAGTATTCTGAGATCAAATTTGAAGCAAATAAAAATTTAATTGAAATTATAGATTCCAAAGTTGACAATGCTTTTATTGAAGCATCGGTTAAAAACGGAAGTTTTGATACCTCAGAATCAGCAAAAAACAATCTTAAAATTGTCTTCACTTCACTTCACGGAACTGCTTCTACCGTAAATCCCCAGGTGCTTGAAAAAGCAGGATATAAAAATGTTTTTTTGGTGAAGGAACAAGCTGAACCAAATGGAAACTTCCCCACTGTAAAATCTCCAAATCCGGAGGAACCGGAAGCTTTGAAAATGGCTTTGAAATTAGCCGAAGAAAAAAATGCAGAGATCGTGATCGGGACAGATCCCGATGGAGACCGTTTGGGAGTGGCTGTAAGGGATTTGAATAATAATATGATCCTACTTAACGGAAACCAAACTATGGTTGTAATGACCTGGTTTTTATTGGAGCAGTGGAAAAAACAGGGAAAGTTGGGCAATAATTCTTTTGTGGCTACAACAATAGTTTCAACCCCAATACTCAAAAATATTACCGAAAGTTACGGAGCTCAATATTACGAAGTCCTTACCGGGTTTAAATGGATCGCAAAACTTATTAAAGATCATCCTGAACTTAAATTTGTTGGAGGTGGCGAAGAAAGTTTCGGATTTATGGTAGGCGATTTTGTTCGCGATAAGGATGCAGCCACTTCTACCCTTCTCGCTTGTGAAATTGCAGCCCAAATGAAGGAAAATGGAAGTTCGTTTTACAAAAAACTGCTTGAAATTTATACCGAACACGGATTGTATCGCGAGGAATTGATCTCTCTGGTAAAAAAAGGAATGGACGGCGAAATGCAAATCAAACAAATGATGATAGATTTCAGGGAGAATCCTTTAACTGAAATTGATGGAGAAAAAGTGGTTTTAATTGAAGATTACCAATCTTCAACTGCTAAAAACATTCAGAATCATACTCAAAATAATATAGACCTGCCAAAATCCAATGTTTTGATCTATTATACCGAAGTAGGCACCAAAATAGCTGCCCGCCCCAGTGGAACCGAGCCTAAAATTAAATTTTATATCAGTGTAAATTCAGAATTGGGTTCAGTTGAAGAATTTGATAAGATCAATGCTCAACTGGTTGAAAAAATCAAACGAATTAAATCTGAACTACAGGTAGAATAACCAATCCTAAATGACCTATTTTAGAAAAATCCTTCAATTTGCAGGACCTTATAAGCAATATGCCGTTTTAAATATTATTTGCAACATTTTTTATGCACTGTTTAGCACGCTTTCATTTATTGCCCTTATTCCTGTTATCAATATTTTATTTGACGAAAGTGAACGCATAAATGTAAAACCAACCTGGGAGGGACTTGGTGGAATAAAGGATTACGCAATCGAATCTTTTAATTACAGCATCAGCCAGCGGGTGAGTGAAGACCAGGTTTCAGCGCTGGTATTTATCTGCGGGATCGTAGTTGTATTGTTCTTTTTAAAGAATCTCTTCGGATATTTAGCCGCGTTTTTTATCACCTTTCTTCGCAACGGAGTACTTCGCGATGTCAGGGACACTTTATATAAAAAGATCCTCTCCCTGCCTATTTCCTATTTTTCAGAAAAGAAGAAAGGAGATACTATTTCCCGGATCACCGCTGATGTAAATGAGGTTCAAAACTCATTTTTATCTATTCTGGAGCTAATCGTAAGAGAACCGCTTACCATTATTTTTACCATTATAGCGATGCTGATGCTGAGTGCCAAACTCACCATTTTTGTGTTTGTTTTTCTTCCAATATCCGGGTTTGTCATTTCCCTGATCGGAAAAAAACTCAAAAGTCAATCCAGCCGTGCGCAGGAAGAAAATGGTTATTTTTTATCCATAGTTGAAGAAACCCTTTCCAGTTTGAAGATTGTCAAAGGTTTTAACGCCGAAGGACAGTTCCAAAAAAAATTCCAGAATTCCACCAATAGGTTGAATACTATTTTAAACAGCCTGATTAACCGCCAAAACCTGGCTTCTCCTGCAAGTGAATTTTTAGGCATTTTTGTAATTGTCATCATTCTTTGGTTTGGCGGAAAAATGGTGTTGGTAGATCAAACATTAAATGCCGCGTCCTTTATCGCGTTTTTGGGTTTGGCTTATAACAATTTAACTCCCG
>JBBRGD010000029.1:0-11440 GCA_038241065.1 Flavobacteriales bacterium | reverse complement strand
ATTTTCAAAAGTCATTCCTGCTTCTGTTAAAATTGCTTTCAGGTTTTCCATTACCAACTTTGTTTCCTCTTCCAAATTTTTGGTTTCCAACTCACTGGTTTTGGGATTTATGGCGATTTGCCCGGAGATAAAAAGCATATTCCCGCTTAAAACGGCCTGGTTGTATGGTCCTATTGGTGCTGG
This sequence comes from Flavobacteriales bacterium, assembly GCA_038241065.1. Classification (GTDB taxonomy): domain Bacteria; phylum Bacteroidota; class Bacteroidia; order Flavobacteriales; family Flavobacteriaceae; genus Gillisia. Next base: position 11,257 of record JBBRGD010000029.1, on the reverse strand, counting down.
TGCGTTCGTTGTTTTAATTATTTTTTTCATTTCTATAATTGTTATCTAAAAGTCACTAATCTTGTCTATATTTTTCTAATCTAAAATCTCAATACTCAGTACTAAGTACTTAAATTAAAGTTGTCTATCCGGCTCAAGGCGTTTATCGTATTTAATATCGCTAAGTATCGAAGATTTTATTCCGATAAAGAAATACCAAGATGCGCGCGGACTAAATGGAACCCAGTTAAAACTCAATCTCCAGCTGTCCAGATCCCGCTGAAACCTCAATTGGGTATAAGTGAACCCCTTCGCTTTTATATCAAATCCCGAGGAGCTACCTACCACCCATTTTGGGGAAAGTTCAATATCTCCGGAAAACATAATAGAATGGGAGGAAATTTCACTTTGCCTGGCCGAATTGTTATAGGTCATTGTATAAGCTAGGCGGAGATTCCATGGTATTTTGTAATTATACCATTGATTATCGGCCTTTGCTTCTTTATCAAAAACATCTTCTTCTTCATAGAAATTACCATCCAGGTCTGCTGACTTCCCAAAAAGATCATCGGGCCGGCCTCCGTTACGAAAGGTTTCATTTTCAAGTTTATCGGTATCTTCTTTTTCACCTTTTTCAAAATCCTTGCTGGAAAACGAATATCCGAAACTCATATTGGCTGAAGTAAGCCGGAAAAGGCTTCCGCCATTATTCAAATTCAATTTGTCAATACGCCTGTTATTGTTATCCAGGGCATAAATATCAAGGTTGGCTGACAGGTTCACATCCAGTTTGTTTTCAATGATAGGGATACTTCCACGTAAACTTATTGGTGCCAGTCGCAAAGAGTCTCCCGCAAGATTATAAGCGGTACTCGCGCTAAAGTTGTTCAAAAGTTTGATAGTTTTTGGTTCGGTGGCTGTACTGTCTTTATCCCTTACTTTTGCTTCCAGAGTGTTGCTGATGGAAAGCCCTATAGAGCTTCCAAACAATCTTCCCGGAGCACCAAACAATGTACCCTGAAACCTTGAGTAATCCACAAATTCATTAAGCGAAGGGTCAACTTCATTCTCAATTTCATATTGATCGTAGTATTGGTCAAAGCCGGGATTGATATTATAACTAACAGAAGGCCTCATTACATGCCTTATGGCCTGAATTTTCTTTTCTTTTCCAAAATTGACCAACCCATAAAGTGTAGTACCCATACTGGTGCTAAAATTATAGGTGCGGTAAGAGTCAAATCCACTCACAGTATCAACCAAAACTTGTCTGGAATTCTGGTCAAAAGAACGGTTAAAGGTTTTAAAAACCCAACTTTCCTGATAGTTTGCACTGGAACTAACGCTTAAGAATTTAAATAATTTAAAATTTGTTGAAATTGGAATACTATGTTGAGCTCCAAAATTGGCATCCCGGAACATTTCAGGTTTAAAAAACAATGAATCGGTGGTATTAATCCTGTTTTCTCCTCTAAAGTTATATTGAAGGTTGATATTTTGAATTAATCCCTTTTTTGCGCCAAGCTTAGGTGCAAGCGGATAAATTCTGGAAACACTTGCCTGCACTGTAGGCAGAGTCATATTTATTTGCTTGGTATTGGTGTTTTGTGAATGAGTAGCAACCACATTGAGATTGACCTGTGGCTCACCCTGGAAAGTCTTAGAATAAGAAACCGAAGAACTCAGGGAATTATTAAGGAAATTTGCAGAATTGGCCTGATTGACAGAAGCTTGGTAATATTCACTGCTACCAAGGTTTACTGATGCTGAAAATCTTGAATTTGGATTTGCTTTGGCATCCTGGGAATGTGACCATTGAAGGTTATATACAGAACGTTGGGCGAAATCCGGAAATCCACGTTCACTCTCCAACAGGTTCTCATACCTGACATTGACATTTCCACGAAAACGGTATCTAAGCGCATAATTTGATTCTAGGCGTAAACCATAACTCCCATTGGTATAATAATCTCCTAAGACCAATAAATCGGCATAATCACTTATTGCAAAATAATAACCCCCATTTTGTAAAAAATAGCCCCTTCGGTTGGTTTGCCCAAAGGATGGGATAATAAAACCCGAGGTTTGTTCTTCGGTCATGGGAAAATATCCAAAAGGCAGACCCAAGGGAGTAGGTACATCGGCAATGAACATATTCACCAGGCCGGTGACAATTTTTTTCTTGGGAACAAATTTAATCTTTCGGGCATAAAAGTAATAATCGGGATCTTCCACATTTTCAGAAGTAGTAAAACGCACATTTTTCATAAAATATACCGAATCGTTTTCACGCTTGGTAATCTCACCCAGCACTTTAAAAGTCCCCTCTTCAGTTCTGGAATTATAGATCAGGGCTTTTTTGGAATCGAAATTAAATCGAAGCGAATCCGGCTCAACGGTATTTTGTGCCTGGGTAAATATGGGACGTTGGGAATAAGCGCCTGTAGAATCCGGGATTCCGTATGCATAGACTTCATTTTTTTCATTGTCCATAATTATCAGTCCTGCTGTTATTACCATATCACCGTAAGTGATTTGGGCCTGATCAAATAAATACATCCGATTTTCCTTTCGACTAATCCGCATATAATCTTCTGCCTTATAAGTGATCACATCAGATAAAAGAGGAGTTTTGGTTTTTACTGAATCTATTTTTATAGTGTCCAATTCCACAATTCTGGTTGCAGGGGAGAGAGAATCTGCAACGCGTACAATGCTGTCCCTTTTAGCCTCAATTTGGACTTCACCTGAAGGTTTAGTTTCCTGAGCCAAAGAAAAATCAGGGGCCAACAGCAAAATAATACAAGAAAAAAGAATATAAATTGAGTTTGTCCGCAATGCTATAAATGGTATTTTTGTCAATAATGGCTTGCTTATTGAATAGTCAAAATTACATATATTTTTTTAGCTTCCTTTTGGGATTTTAAAAAAATAAACTATTAAAATAATTATCCTAATATATCGTTAGATTATTTATGAAAACATCCCTCCTTAAATCACTCGTTTTAGTATTTACCGGATTTCTATTAATCGCCTCAACTCCTTTAAAACAGGAACCAGTTAAATCTAAATTTATAGTTGTCCTGGATGCAGGTCATGGCGGAAAAGATCCCGGAAACCGGGGAGGGGGATTTTATGAAAAAGATATCGCTTTGAGCATTGTTTTAAAAGTGGGGAAGGAATTGGAAAAAAATCCAATTATTAAAGTCATTTATACCCGTGATACAGACGTGTTTATTCCGCTAGATCAGCGCGCTAAAATTGCCAATGACGCCAAGGCCGATCTTTTTATTTCGTTACATTGCAACGCGCATAGTTCGCAAGCTTATGGCACAGAGACCTTTGTGTTGGGGCTTCATAAAAACCAATCCAACTTTGAAGTTGCAAAAAAGGAAAATTCTGTAATTTTTCTGGAAGAAAATTATGAAGTTACCTATGATGGATTTGATCCCAATTCTCCGGAATCCTATATAGGAATGATGATTATGCAGGAAGAATACCTGGATCAAAGCATACTTCTTGCAGATTTTATTCAAAAAAAATTCACCAACGATTTAAGCAGAAATGACAGGGGTGTAAAACAAGCAGGATTTTTGGTGCTCCATCAAACCTATATGCCCAGTGTTTTAATAGAAACCGGGTTTCTTACCAATTCCAGCGAAGGGCCATTCTTAAACAGCAATACAGGACAATCAAAAATGGCGGAAGCCATTGTAGACGCGGTAATGGACTACAGTCATAATATAAATCTTGCAGTTCTTGATAATTTAGGTGAAGAGGCTCCGGCAAAAGTTGTTATCGAAAAGGAATTTGATGATACCTTTATAGATGTAACTTTTAAGGTACAACTCTCAGCAAGTTCCAGAAAAATAGAACCGAAATCTTCAAATTTTAAAGGTCTGAATCCTGTTTTTAGGGAAAAGGAAGGGAAATTGTATAAATACTACTTTGGTGCAACCTCCAGTTATTCCCAAATACAAAAGCTTCACCAGAATGCAAAAAATAAAGGTTATCCCGAGAGTTATTTGGTGGCATTTAAGGAAGGCAAGAAGATTACCGTTAATGAGGCGTTAAAATCTCAGGTTAAATAGGGGTGTTTTAATATTTTTATATTTAAATTTGCTTAGATTCTAAAATAAACACTTTTGAAATATACTAAAGAGGTTAAAACCGGCATTTTAGCAATTGTTGCTATTGTTATACTAATATTTGGATACAGTTTTCTTAAAGGTAAAAATCTCTTAGATTCAAGTCGAACTTTTTACGCTATATATTCCGATGTGGAAGGTTTGTCACAATCCTCACCTGTTACAATCAATGGACTTAAGGTAGGTCAAATCCAAAAAATAGATTTCTTAAATGGTACCGGGTTGCTTATTGCAACATTTTCCGTTGACAGCGACTTTCAATTTTCCAAAAATAGTCTTGCCCAAATTTATGGTGGTGGACTCATCGGCGGAAAATCCCTGGCCATTGTTCCCGATTATAATTCAAAAATAATAGCCAAAGCTGGCGATACCCTGCCTGGTGATATTGAAGAAGGAATAATGGAGTTGGTAAATGAACGACTTACCCCTTTGCAGGTTAAAGTTGAAAGGGTAATTGTAAATGCAGATTCCTTATTAACGTCATTTAATGAAGTATTAAATCCGGAAACCAGAAATAATATAGCCGCGTCTTTTGATGATCTGGCGGAAACGGTAAAATCATTTAAAGCTACCGCAGAGTCGTTAAAAGGAATTGTTGAAGGCAATTCGGCCAAGTTGAATCAAACCTTTACCAATCTTGATGAAATGTCGGTAAATTTCAATAAATTCTCAGATACACTGGCCCAGGTGAATATTAAAGGAATGACTGATGATTTGGAAAAGGTAATAGCCGATTTTGAAAAAATATCGAATAATTTGAGTTCTGGACAAGGAACTGCTGGAAAACTGCTGACAGATGACAAGGTGTACGATAATCTTGATCGCGCTACAAAACAAATGGAGCAACTCCTACAAGACATAAAATTGAATCCAAAAAGATATGTTCACTTCTCTGTATTCGGAAAAAATACTGGATCCTATGAAGCTCCAAAGGATTCTTTAAAATAAGAAAGAATGCAACTTATTACACAGCTCGTTTTTTTAGTAGTGCTCATTGGCGGAATTGCCTTTTTTACCAGAAATATTCGCAGGGTTATTCGAAACATTAAAATTGGGCGAAAAGTAGACCAAAACGATCACCCAAAGGAACGTTTTGCGCAAATGCTAAGAATTGCTATTGGGCAATCCAAAATGGTAAAGAAACCAATCTCCGGGATTTTACATATCATTGTTTATCTGGGGTTTATCATTATAAATATTGAAGTCCTTGAAATAATAATTGACGGAATTTTCGGTACTCACCGAATTCTTTCATTTTTAGGAGGTATTTATAGTTTTCTTATCGGTTCCTTTGAGATTCTCGCAATCCTGGTCTTGGTTTCTGTAGTTGTATTTTGGATACGCAGAATGATCTTACAAATTCCGCGCTTCTGGAATAAGGAAATGACCAGCTGGCCTAAAAATGACGCACTAAACATTTTATATTTTGAAATGGTCCTGATGACATTATTCCTGGTCATGAATGCCGCCGATCATCAATTACAACTTAATGGAGCTGCCCATTATACAGCGGAAGCAGGAATTGCAGGAGCTTTTCCAATAAGCCAGGTATTATTGCCCTGGTTTGAAGGCTTTGGCAATGCAAGTCTTATCGTTATTGAAAGAGCTGCTTGGTGGCTACACATTATTGGGATTTTGATCTTCTTAAACTATTTATATTATTCCAAGCATTTACATATTTTACTGGCCTTCCCGAATGTCTATTATGCGAAATTGACCCCAAAAGGGAAACTGGATAATTTGGAATCGGTGACCAGTGAGGTAAAGTTGATGATGGATCCCAATGCCAATCCCTATGCTGCTCCGGCAGAAGGCGCGGAAAACGAAGTGCCTGAAAAATTTGGTGCTTCAGATGTGATGGATCTTAACCAGATCCAGTTGTTAAATGCCTATACCTGCACCGAATGCGGAAGGTGCACAGCAGAGTGCCCGGCAAATCTAACCGGAAAAAAACTTTCTCCCCGTAAGATTATGATGGATACGCGGGACCGACTTGAGGAAGTTGGTGAGATCATTAATAAAAAAGGTAAGTTTGAAGACGACGGGAAACAATTGCTCGATGATTATATTCTAAAGGAAGAACTTTGGGCTTGTACCACTTGCAATGCCTGTGTGGAAGCTTGTCCGGTAGGAATAGATCCGTTATCTATAATTGTGGATATGCGACGTTATCTGGTGATGGAGCAAAGCGCTGCGCCTAAAGATCTGGCCATAGCGATGACCAATATTGAGAACAACGGAGCGCCCTGGCCCTATAACCAGATGGATAGGTTGAATTGGGCAGAAGAAAATTAGAAATATTTCAGTTTGATAATACCATTTTTGAATTCCATGCCGAAAGCCGGGAGATTTTAGAAATTCAATTTTAATTGCATAGACCATCCGCTGGGAAAAGCTATCTAACAAAAAGTGAAGCTTGTAAATTTGGTATTAGAAAAAAATAAAACACAAGTTTTTAAAGTACAATACAATGGCAGAAGCAATAAAAGTTCCAACAATGGCAGAATATATGGCAGAAGGTAAAAAACCTGAAGTTTTATTTTGGGTTGGCTGTTTGGGAAGTTTTGACGATCGTGCAAAAAAAATCACCAAGGCCTTTGTGCGACTTTTACAAAAAGCCGAGGTGGATTTCGCGGTACTGGGCACCGAAGAAAGTTGTACCGGGGATCCGGCCAAACGTGCAGGAAATGAATTTCTTTTCCAAATGCAGGCCGTTACCAATATTGAAGTGCTTAATGCCTATGAAATCAAAAAAATAGTTACCGCATGCCCTCATTGCTTCAATACTATTAAAAATGAATATCCGGAATTGGGTGGAAATTATGAGGTGATGCACCACACCACCTTCCTGAAATCCTTGTTGGATGAAGGCCGGTTAAAAGTTGAAGGCGGTAAATTTAAAGGCAAACGTATTACCTTTCACGATCCCTGTTATTTAGGGCGTGCAAACAACGAGTATGAAGCTCCCAGGGACTTATTAAGAAAACTTGAAGTAGAGCTTTTAGAGATGCGGAAATGCAAGAGTGAAGGACTTTGTTGCGGTGCCGGCGGCGGACAAATGTTTAAAGAGGCCGAACCCGGAAATAAAGAGGTGAATATTGAACGCACTGAACAGGCAATGGAAGTAGAACCTGAAATTATAGCTTCAGGCTGCCCATTTTGTATGACAATGATGACAGACGGAGTTAAAGGGAAAGATCAGGAAGGAAAAATTCAGGTTATGGATGTGGCTGAGATGATTGCCAACGCTGAAGAATTATAAAAACCCGCAATTTTTTGAACTTATTTTAATACGTTAAACTTCCTAATTAATTGGTACTATCTTTGAAGCTATGCCTTTATTAAAGTAGCTTTGTAAAAATAAAATCCTCAAAAAAAATGCTAATACCTTTCGAAAATTTACCCGATTCATCCAGAGTTTGGATCTATCAGGCCAACCGATCTTTTTCAGATCTTGAACTTCAGGAAATAAGAACCCAATCAGAAGATTTTATTACCCAATGGACCGTGCATGGATCCAATTTAAAAGCTTCATTCGAAATTCGATACAAACGTTTTATAATTTTTGGCCTTGATCAGGAATTGAATATGCCAAGCGGATGTTCAATAGACGCTTCAGTTAATTTTATTCAACAACTTGAAAAACAGTATAATGTAGAGTTACTGGACAAAATGAATGTGAGTTATAAACAGGGAGAATTCATTGCCTATAAGAATCTTATCGACTTTAGAAAAATGGCAAAAGAAAAGGCTGTTTCTCCGAATACCATTGTTTTTAATAATTTGGTAAACACTAAAGCAGAGTATCTTTCAGATTGGGAAGTTCCAGCTTCAGAAAGCTGGCACAACCGTTTTTTAAAGTAATCCTTAAATGAAGTGTTTTCAGCTTTATTTAGTTACATTTTTCTTACTTGCAGTTTCCCCCCATATTTTTGCCCAGCAATCAAATCCTTTGATATCTACTGATTATGCTGAACAGCGCATCTGGGTAGATAGTTTGTACAACAATATGAGTTTGGAGGAAAAGGTGGGCCAATTGTTTATGGTCGATATTTATTCCAACAAATCCCTTGTGGAAACTGACAAAATAAAGGCGCTTATCAGGGATCAACATGTTGGGGGAATTATATTTTCCAGGGGAGGGCCACAGAAACAGGCAAAATTAAACAACGAATATCAGGCCCTCTCCAAAACTCCTTTATTAATAGGAATGGATGCCGAATGGGGATTGGCCATGAGGCTGGATTCCACCTTCTCCCTGCCCTGGAACATGACTTTGGGCGCAATTCAAAAACTTCAACTTATTGAAGAAGCTGGAGCCGCTATTTCACGTAATTCCAAACGATTAGGGGTGCATATTAATTTTGCTCCGGTTGTGGATATCAATACTAATCCTGACAATCCAATTATTGGGAACCGTTCCTTTGGCGAGAAGAAAGTTAACGTCACCCAGAAAGCCCTGGCATTTATGAAGGGCATGCAAAGTGAAGGAATTTTATCTAATGCCAAACATTTTCCCGGCCATGGCGATACCCAAACTGATTCCCACAAAACCCTGCCCACCATCTCTTTTTCAAAAGCCAGAATTGACAGTATAGAGCTATATCCTTTCAGAAAATTGATTCAGGAAGGGGTGTCAAGTGTTATGGTGGCTCACCTGAATGTTCCAAGCCTGGAGGAACAACAAGATCTGCCTTCTTCCTTATCAAAAACAATCGTAACAGATATATTAAAGGATAAACTGGATTTTAAAGGACTCATTTTTACAGATGGTCTTAAAATGAAGGGCATCACAAATTATAAGGATCCGGGTGACATAGAATTGGCTGCTTTTCTTGCCGGAAATGATGTTTTGCTGGGTTCAGTTGACATGCCAAAAGCTTCAGAAGTGATAATTGAGGCTTATAAGTCGGGAGTGATTTCTGAACAGCGTTTAGCTTATTCGGTGAGAAAAATTCTTTTTGCTAAATATAAAGCCGGGTTAAACAATTATAAACCCGTGGATAAATCCCATTTAGTCGAGGATCTCAATACCATCAGTGACCTTGTTCTCTATGATAAATTAATAGAAAATTCCATTACGCTTATAAAAAACAACAAAGGGATTCTTCCGATCAAAGATTTGGAAACCAAAAAAATAGCTTATGTGAATTTTGGGGATGCCGATGGAGCCCCTTTTATGAAACAACTTTCCAAATATACCGAAGTTGATTGGGTGAGGGCTGTGAAACTCGATGAATTGTTGAAAAAGCTGAAGGCCTATAATTATGTGATCCTGGGTTTTCACAAATCGAATGCCTCTCCCTGGGCAAGTTATAAATTCAGTAAAGACGAACTCATCTGGATCCAGGAAATTGCGAGAAACAATATAACCATACTGGATGTTTTTACAAGACCTTATGCGTTGCTGGATTTAAAATCCAACAGTGATCTGGAGGGAATAGTAGTAAGTTACCAAAACTCTGCGGTTGCCCAGGAAAAGTCTGCGCAAATTATTTTTGGTGCCCTGGAAGCAAAAGGAAGATTGCCGGTAAGCCTTGGGAGCAACTTCCCAGTGGGCACCGGCTATTACACAAAAGCTTTAGACAGGCTATCTTATGGAATTCCGGAATCGGTGGGAATGAATTCACAGAAACTAAAAAAAATCGATTCGATAATAAATGTTGCCTTAGAAGGAAAAATGACTCCCGGGTTACAGGTGCTCGTAGCCCGAAAAGGAAAGGTGGTCTATCAACGCAATGCTGGTTTTCATACCTATGAAAAAGAAATTGCGGTAACCGATTCTTCCTTATATGATTTGGCTTCACTTACCAAAATATTGGCAAGTCTTCCATTAATTATGGAACTGGAAGAAAAAGGGGCTTTGAATTTTAATTCAAAATTGGGTGATATTATGCCATTCTTCAACAATTCAAATAAAGCAGACATCAGTTTACAGAATATGTTAATGCATTATGCCAGGTTAACCCCTTGGTTGCCATTTTATGTGCCTACAATTGACAGAGCCACAAAGCGGCCATCTATTAAATATTATCGGGATTCCTCTACTGTTGGATTTAGCACCTTGGTAGCGGAGAAAATGTATATAAGAAACGATATAGGGGATTCTATTATGAGTAGCATAAGAGATAGTGATTTAGAACGAAATCTTGGGTATAAATACAGTGATTTGCCATTTTATATCATGAAATATTATTTGGAAGATTACTATAGTTCCTCCCTGGCAAATATAACCCAGGAACATTTTTACAAACCATTAGGTGCTAATTATACCACCTATTTGCCAATGGAAAAATTTAAACTGGCACAAATTGTCCCCACCGAAAACGATAAATTATGGCGAAGGCAATTGGTTCACGGTCATGTTCACGATCAGGGAGCGGCAATGCAAGGAGGAATTGGTGGACATGCAGGATTGTTCAGCAATGCCAATGATGTAGCCAAAATTATGCAGATGTATTTAAACAGTGGAACTTATGGCGGGAAACGTTATCTTGATCAAAAAACATTGAACAAATTCAATACCTGCTATTATTGTGAAGAAAATGTAAGGAGGGGAGTGGGTTTCGACAAACCTCAACTCGGTACGGCCGGGCCTACCTGTGGCTGTGTATCATTGTCAAGTTTTGGTCATAGCGGGTTTACGGGAACTTTTACCTGGGCAGATCCTGAAGAAGAAATTGTTTATGTATTTTTATCCAACAGGATCAATCCAAATGTGGATAACCGAAGATTGATAAGAGAGGATATCCGTTCAAAAATTCAAAGTATTATTTACGAATCTATAGATTTTTAGCCCACAAGAGTATTTATATTAAAAAAGCCCACTTGTTCTGAACCGGGAGGATCAAAACCTTGGCAAAAAATACAAAATAATTTATGAAATGAGCATAACGGAAACACGATACAAATACCAATGAAGATATGCGAATTACATAGGACCTATAAAAAAAATAAGAATCTACATATGAAATAAGCATAGCGAAAACACGATACAAATACCAATGAAGATATACGAATTACATAGGACCTATAAAAAAAAATAAGAATCTACATATGAAATGAGCATAGCGAAAACACGATACAAATACCAATGAAGATATGCGAATTACATAGGACCTATAAAAAAC
>JBBRGD010000028.1:0-11658 GCA_038241065.1 Flavobacteriales bacterium | reverse complement strand
AGAGGAATTTTTAGAAGTGGTTCGCGGGCATTTAGAAATCATTTATACATATACCAATGACAAAAACCTTGTAGATAATTTACACGGAAAGTATAGAAGAAAACGGGCTGCTTCTTTAAATATGGTTATTACAGAAACCGGTGCCCGAAATCTAGTTGCCAAAGCTTTACCGGTTTTTGATGTAAAATTAACTTCTAACCCGATTCGTGTGCCTGTTCCAAATGGTTCCCTGGAGATCCTAAATCTGGAAGTGCAAAGTGCCACTACTGTTAATAGAGTTAACAACATTAAAAAAAAAGATGCCTTAGAAGCCGAGATGGTAGAACAAATTAAATATTCCTTGGATAATGAACTGGTTGCAAGCAATATTGTAGGAACCCCTGAGCCAACTATTTTTGACACCAAGGCAACCATTGCAACCGAAGATAGGAAAAACATTGTCTTAAATATTTGGTATGACAATGAATAAGGATATAGCCAACAAGTAATCTGGCTTGCCAAGTATATTTTTAAAGTGAGGAGATTTCCTATTATTTATGATTATAACTAACTTTTAGGCGGAACCCACTTTATAGGTGGGTTCTGTCGTTTTTTTGAAAATATTAAAACCCTACTTTTTGTTCAAACAGGATGAATTTATCAATTTTGACAATTAAAAATAAAAGACGGTAAGAAATAGATTCAATGTTTTATTTTTGCACTTGTAACTTTGAAAAAATAAAGTGCATAAAAAACAATTCTGGCAATAAGTTTTTTGCCTTAACGTTTTAAATTTGATATAACTGATAAAAAAACCCAAATGAACAAAACATTATTTTTGATTTTTATATTTTTGTCTTTTGCACCCCGGATTAACGCTCAAGATCTCAACAGCAGTGAAACCCCAATCCTGGATGGATTTACAACTTTAATAGAAAAATCCAACGATTATAAGGGCTATAAAGTAGTAGATTATAACGATTTGGTTAGTTTAAAGAAAAACACCCTCGAGTTTATTGCTTTCCTAAAAAATGAAATTACCACCCAGCAAAATTCAATTGATCAACAAAAGGATGAAATTTCAGAATTAAAGGCGAGCTTAGAAACCACAAAACAAAATCTGGCCGCGGTAACTGCAGAAAAAGATGCCATTACCTTCCTGGGAATTCCTTTTAGCAAAGGCAGTTATATGGCACTTATGTGGGGAATAGTCGCCGCTTTGATTGTTGCATTGCTCTTTTTTATTTTTAGATTTAATAAAGGAAATAAACAAACCAAAGAAGCAAAAAAGAACCTTCTTCTAACTGAAAAGGAATTTGAAGATTACCGCGCAAAAGCTTTAGAAAAAGAACAAAGATTGGGCAGACTCTTACAGGACGAAAGAAACAGGGCAAGTGACAAATAATAGGTTCTGGCGAATGTGAAAATATCGCTAAGATATTCCCCATCATTGCAATGTAAATTTTTATTAAAATGCGAATTGATATTATTACCGTTGTTCCCGATATTTTAACCAGTCCGTTTGAGGTTTCCATTTTAAAACGCGCTATTGACAAAGGATTGGTTGAAATCCATCTGCACAATCTCCGGGATTACGTTACCGATAATTACAGACATATAGACGACTATCAATTTGGTGGAGGTGCCGGAATGGTTATGATGATCGAGCCCATTGATAAATGCATTACGCATCTCAAATCTGAACGGGAATATGATGAAATTATTTATATGTCTCCTGATGGAGAACGCCTAAACCAGAAGATGGTCAACACCTTATCTTTAAAAGAAAATATTCTTATTCTTTGTGGTCATTATAAGGGAGTAGATCAAAGAGTGCGTGATCATTTTATAACCAGGGAAATTTCCATTGGAGATTATGTGCTTTCCGGAGGCGAACTTGCGGCAGCCGTAGTTTGTGATGCCATAATAAGACTTATTCCGGGAGTGCTGGGAAATGAGACCTCTGCCCTAACCGATTCATTCCAGGACGATTTACTTGCTCCGCCTGTTTATACAAGGCCTGCAGAATATAAAGGATGGAAGGTTCCCGAAATTTTAACCTCCGGAAATTTTCCTAAAATTGAAGACTGGCGGGAGGAGCAATCCTATTTAAGGACCAAAAAATTAAGACCCGATTTATTAAAAGATGAATAATTGATTTTTAATAGGGTTTATACTATTATATTTCATAATTTTGCACCCCTAAATCAACCTCTGGCGAAAACCGTGAATGTTGTTTTGGCATATATTTTAAACTATAGCTTATGGAATCGTTAATTAAATTCGTACAAGACGAATTCGTTACCAAAAAAGATTTTCCTGAATTTTCAGCAGGTGATACTATTACTGTTTATTATGAAATTAAGGAAGGGGCTAAAACCCGTACCCAGTTTTATAGAGGTGTAGTAATTCAGGTTAAGGGAACAGGAATTTCAAAAACCTTTACCATCAGAAAAATGAGTGGTACAGTAGGTGTTGAGCGTATTTTTCCAATAAATATGCCCGCACTTCAAAAAGTTGAAATCCTTAAACGCGGTAAAGTTAGAAGAGCCCGTATTTATTACTTTAGAGGTCTTACAGGTAAAAAAGCCCGTATCAAAGAGCAAAGAAGATAATTACTTACTTCTTAAAAAAAATAAAAAGCCCCAAAATTGGGGCTTTTTTGATTTTATCTATTACTACAAAATATAGTATTGAAAAGAGGAAGGAATTCAACCATACTTTTTTTAAAACAGGAAATTTATCTATAAACAAACCTTTTCTTTACAAAAAAAAAGTTACCTCATTTTAAAAACTATTGTAAATTCAAACGTTAAAATATTTTATAATTAAAATTTTTGTCGTACATTTAGGATGTATTTAAAATTTAAATAGAATGACACTAGGATTTCTACTATTTTAAATATGGTAAAGTAAGTTCTTTGCACAGGTTTTTATCTTCTATCATTCATGTGTTTTATAAAATGAAGACAGGCATAAAAGGTAAAAACGTTTTTGATATAATATTGGACGCGTTCGTGAACAATTTATATCAAGTGAAATATCGCTCGCGGTAGGTTATAAAAAATAACTTATTTCCGATCTTTAAAGATCTAGCGGCAAAGCGTTATTTCGTTAGAAGCCATTTCAAAATACAAGGTATTTTGAAATGGCTTTTTTGTATTAAAACCTCTCTACACTTTTGTTTAAAACCGATACATTAGTTCGTGTTTTTAATCATTTATATAACCTGGCTTTTATTTCTTCCTATAAGGTTTTTATTTAGAAACAAAATGAAGCATTTTTAATTCTGTTGCCTGGGAAAAGTTGCAAATATTTTAATTTTCTTTAAATCTATAGAACTGAAAAGTAAGAGATTTCTTTCAAATAAATTTAACACAATACCCCTATATATTCTCACTAAAAACAGAATAAAGTTGTATATTCAATTTTAACCTTAATTAAAAATTATGAAAATTATGAAAAGAAAAATTTATTTAGCAAAATTAGTATTATCTATTTTCACCTTAGGAATTATTTTAACTTCCTGTGAAAAAGAGCACGTGAATGAAACTTTGGACACCAATTCAATGCAATTGGAAGAACCTCCATTTAAAAATTATATGGTTATTACCTCGGATAGTGAAATGACCAAGAGTGTAGAAAACTATATAAAAACCGGTGGCGGGGAAATTTTGAGTACCATTCCCGAAATTGGAATTGCAGTTGTAAGTTCCAAGGATGCGAATTTCATCCAAAACACTTTAAAAAATAAAGAAATAGTTTCTGTAATCCCAGATTACGAAATAAAATGGATTCCTACAGATATTGGTGTTGACGCTACTCCAAGTATAGGAAGTACAGAACCATATTATTTTTACGATTATCTGTGGGGACTGGAAGCGATAGATGCTCCACAGGCATGGAATGCTGGCTTTACTGGTAAAGGAGCAACTGTTTTTATTCTAGATTCCGGAATTGATGCTGAACACGTTGAATTAGCTCCTAGGTTAATTCCGAATTTATCAGTCTCTTTCGTTCCAGGGGAAGATTGGAACATTCTGTCTACCACTCCTTTTGACAACCATGGTACTCACGTGGCAGGAACAATTGCCGCCGCTCAAAATGGTAGAGGAATAATAGGTGTAGCTCCTGAAGCAAATATTGTAGCCGTGAAAGTTCTTTCAGAATTTACTGGTAGCGGAGCTTTTAGTACCATTAATGCTGGGATTGTTTATGCAGGACTGAAGGAAGCCGATGTAATCAATATGAGTTTAGGAGCTACTCTATATAAAAATGGAAAATTAGTGGATGCTGATGGGAATCCATTTAAAATTCCGGGAAAATACGTTATGGAAATTGTACTAGCACAACAAAGAGCTATCGACTATGCCTATAAAAAAGGAACTACCATAATTGCTTCTGCCGGTAATGATGCACATGATGCTGATGGAGATGAGTCATGGATAAAATTACCAGGCGGGTTAAACAATGTAGTTACAGTATCTGCTACTGCTCCAGACGATTATGATTATACCGCAGCATATACCAATTTTGATATTCCCGCCTCTTACACTAATTATGGAAAATCTCTTATAGATATAGCAGCTCCGGGAGGAGATGGTGATTATTCTATCTATGATTTTATTTTAAGTTCTGGAAACAATAATACGTATTACTGGAGTGCCGGCACAAGTATGGCTGCACCGCATGTTTCTGGCGTTGCCGCTCTTATTATAGCAAAAAATAGCGGTCAAATGGATCCCCACGAAGTTGTAAAGCAGCTTGAAAACACGGCAGATAAAATCGATGGAAATGGCCAAAGTGCTTATTTTGGAAAAGGACGTGTAAATGCATTTCGTGCAGTTACCGAATAATCCAACCTTTTATCTTCATTGAATTTATTTTACTTAGACCGGTCTTATAATTTTAAGACCGGTTTTTTATTTATAGAAAAACGTTATTTGTTATAATTTGGGCGCATTCGTGAACAATTTAGATCAAGTGAAATATCGCTCGCTGTAAGTTATGGAAATTGACTTATTCCCGATCTTTAAAAATCCAGAGGCAAAACTTTATTTCTTAGAAGCCATTTCAAAATATTTTATATTTTGAAATGGCTTCTTCAATTAAATAACTTTAATCTTCATTAATTTTACTCGCTTCCAAACAATTAAAATTCACTAAAAATACTATCTTCGCGAGACTTAGTGTATTTTTTTAACATTTTAACACTTAATCAAAACTGTTTTAATAAATGAACGTTATTTTATAACGGAATTTATTTTAAATTCCGTTATAAAATAACGCGAAAAATAAATTTTTTAATATGTCACAACAAGCTAAAATTGTTTATACCAAAACTGATGAAGCCCCAATGCTGGCTACTTATTCTTTTTTGCCGATCCTAAGGACCTTTACTGAGACTTCAAATATTGAAATTGAACCAAAAGATATTTCTTTAGCTGCACGGATTCTGGTGAGTTTTCCGGAATTCTTATCTTCAGAACAAAAAGTCCCCGATGCTTTAAAAGAATTGGCTGAACTGGTAAATATGCCAGAGGCCAATATCATAAAGTTGCCAAACATAAGTGCATCGGAACCCCAACTGGAAGCCGCAATTAAAGAATTACAAGCTAAAGGATTCAATTTACCCGATTATCCAACCGAGCCCAAAGCTGATAAGGATAAGCTAATCAAGCAAAAATACGACAAAATAAAAGGTAGTGCAGTAAACCCAGTGCTTAGAGAAGGTAATTCCGATAGAAGAGCGCCGAAAGCCATAAAAAATTTCGCGAAAGAAAATCCGCATTCTATGGGAGCCTGGGATCCTAATTCAAAAACCCACGTTTCAACCATGAAGGAAGGAGATTTTTATTCAAATGAAAAATCCCTTACTCTTGATTCAGCCGGAAGCGTAAAAATTGAATTGACAGATTCCTCAGGAAATAAAAAAGTACTCAAAGATGATCTCAAGGTACTAAAAGGAGAAATTATCGATGCTTCTGTAATGAGCAAAAAAGCCTTGATCAAATTCCTGGAGACCCAAATAGCTGATGCCAAGGAGAAGGACGTTCTTTTCTCTTTGCATTTGAAGGCAACAATGATGAAGGTTTCAGACCCCATAATATTTGGTTATACCGTTAAGGTTTTCTTTAAAGATATATTTGCCAAACATGGTAAAACCTTTCAAGAAATAGGCGTAAATGCAAACAGTGGGCTTAAGGATCTTATCAATGATTTGCAAAAATTATCTCCGGAAAAAAGAGCAGAAATTGAAGAAGATTTTAAAATTGCATTCAAAACTGGCCCTAAACTGGCTATGGTCGATTCCGATAAGGGGATTACTAATCTTCACGTACCGAGCGATATTATTATAGATGCTTCTATGCCTGCTATGATAAGGACTTCCGGTAAAATGTATAATCCAGAAGGAAAATTACAAGATACCAAAGCCGTTATTCCTGATAGCAGTTATGCAGGGATCTACCAGGCAACAATCGATTTTTGTAAAAAAAATGGTGCTTTTGATCCAACTACCATGGGAACAGTCCCCAATGTGGGATTTATGGCGCAAAAGGCCGAGGAATATGGTTCTCACGACAAAACCTTTGAAATTGAAAATCCAGGAATTGTTAGGGTAATGGACGCCAATGGAAATACCCTTTTGGAAAATAAAGTTGAAGAAGGTGATATTTGGAGAATGTGTCGGGCAAAAGATGCCCCAATTCAAGACTGGGTGAAGTTAGCGGTGAATAGAGCTAAAGCTTCAGGAATGCCTGCTATCTTCTGGTTGGACAAAAACAGGAGCCACGATGCCGAAATGATCAAAAAAGTTAATAAATATCTGGCTGAAATGGATACAGCGGGATTGGAGATAAAAATTATGGAACCCCTGGAGGCAACCAATTATACTTTGAAACGAGTAAAAGAAGGGAAAAACACGATATCAGTATCAGGAAATATCCTACGGGATTATTTAACCGATTTATTTCCAATTCTGGAACTTGGAACAAGCTCCAAAATGCTTTCCATAGTCCCGTTGATGAGTGGGGGTGGTTTATTTGAAACGGGTGCCGGAGGTTCCGCTCCAAAACACATCCAACAGTTTCTGGAGGAAGGACATTTAAGATGGGATTCATTAGGTGAATTTATGGCTCTTGCTGCTTCTTTAGAATATTTAGGGGAAAAATACAATAATAAAAAAGCTTTAATCCTTTCTGAAACCCTGGATGATGCAACCGAAGTATTCTTAAAGGAAAACAGATCACCTTCCCGAAAAGTGAATGAAATTGACAACAGGGGAAGCCATTTTTATCTTGCCTTATATTGGGCACAAGCCTTGGCAAACCAAAATAAAGATTCTGAGTTGAAAGAACATTTTTCTGAACTAGCAGAAAAATTGGCTTCTAACGAAACCAGGATTTTACAGGATTTGTTGGATGCTCAGGGAAAACGAGTAGACATTGGAGGTTATTACTACCCCAGTGAGGATCTTGTAAACAAAGCCATGCGCCCAAGTGAAACATTAAATAAAATTCTGGGTCATTAAGCTTTCATTTTAAGTAGTAAAAAAGTAAGCCGGGTAAATATTCGGCTTGCTTTTTTTATTTAAGCTATTAAATACTTTTCGTTTTTATTTTCGAATCAACTGCTATTCTGTTGAATATTTAATAAATCTGTCCAAAAATCAAAAAAGAATCTATTATGTTTCCTGAAGATGAAGTTTGCCTTACTTATAATAAATAAGATAAAATATTCAAAATTTAACCTCAGGATAATGATATCTACTATTTTTCAGTTCTAAAATCTTATATTTGGATAAAAATTTTTACTTTGAAGAAAACACTTTCCGCAATTTTTATTTTTATTTTTTCATATCTAAATGCTCAGGAAAAAAATACTCTTAATGGGCTTGTAAGGGATGCCACAAACAATGAAACCCTTTTTGGAGTTAATATTATTTTTCCTGATCTTGGTACAGGCACCACTACGAACGAATATGGATTTTACTCTTTAAAAATTCCGGCTGGGAAACATCAAATCATTGTAAGCTATCTCGGCTATCAAACTATTTCTCAAGAAATTCAAATTGAAAAATCGGAAAGTTTAAATTTCAATTTGAATGAAAGTTCAGAGTTTCTGGAAGAAGTGGTAATTACCGAAAATTTTGAGAGGGTCAATATCCGATCTCCGCAGATGAGCGTAACCAAACTGGAGATTAATACAATTAACAAGCTTCCCGTGGTTTTTGGGGAAGTAGATATAGTAAAATCTTTATTACTCCTACCCGGTATTTCAAATGCTGGTGAAGGTTCGTCCGGTTTTAACGTTCGGGGCGGAGCAGTAGGTCAAAACCTTATCTTACTGGATGAAGCCACCATTTATAATGCATCCCACTTATTTGGACTCTTCTCAGTTTTTAACCCCGATGCAATTAAAAATTTAAAATTATACAAAGGTGGTATTCCCGCAAAATATGGAGGGAGAGTATCATCTGTACTCGATATATATCAAAAGGACGGAAACAGTAAAAATTTTCATGCCAATGGGGGAATTGGGTTAATTTCCAGTAGATTATTAGTGGAAGGCCCTATTGTGAAAGATAAAGGATCGTTTTTAATTGGTGCCCGAAGTTCCTACGCACATCTGTTCCTTAAACTTATAGACAATCCTAATTCCGCTTATTTCTATGATTTAAATACGAAACTGAGTTATCGATTAAATGATCGCAACAGTCTCTTATTTTCAGGTTATTTTGGGAGAGATATTTTCAATATCAGTGAAAGTTTTAAAAATACTTATGGGAATGCTGTTTTCAATCTACGTTGGAACCACGTGCTAAGCGATAATATTTTTACAAACCTCTCCGTCATTTACAGTGATTACTACTATGGCTTAACACTCGATTTTGTCGAGTTTAACTGGAACAGCGGTATAAAAAATTTAAATTTAAAATACGATTTCAATCAACTCCTGAATGAACAACTAAGCATCGATTACGGAATTCAAAATACTTATTATGAGTTTAATCCGGGAGAAATTGAACCAAGTACAGCCAGTTCCGGTATTAATTATTTCAAGCTTACAAAAAAATATGCCCTGGAAAATGCCCTTTACCTTTCGGTAAGCCATAAATTTTCTGAAAAATTTTCTGCAACATATGGTTTAAGGGTCAGCTCATTTTTTCGGTTGGGTCAGGATTCATTGAGTTTATATGAAAACAATAAACCTGTAATATTTAATCCGGATTTTGGAATTTATGAGGAAGCCGAACCAATTGCTCAACGAATTCTTCCAAAAAATGAGGTTGAAAAAACATTCGTGAATTGGGAGCCCCGTTTATCAATGTCCTACAGTTTTAATGATTTTCAGTCAATTAAGTTTAGTTACAACCGGATGAGCCAATATCTTCAGTTAATTTCCAATACAAACTCCCCTACCCCTTTAGATGTATGGACACCTAGTGGAAGGTATATTAAACCACAACTGCTGGATCAAATTGCATTTGGTTATTTTCAAAATTTAAAAAAGGAAATTTATTCTCTGGAAATAGAAGGATTTTATAAAAAGGTAAAAAACAGACTGGACTATATAGACGGTG
This sequence comes from Flavobacteriales bacterium, assembly GCA_038241065.1. Classification (GTDB taxonomy): domain Bacteria; phylum Bacteroidota; class Bacteroidia; order Flavobacteriales; family Flavobacteriaceae; genus Gillisia. Next base: position 2,096 of record JBBRGD010000028.1, on the reverse strand, counting down.
CAAATTTGGTCGCAAATAACGCTATTGAACGGGTAATTCTTCACGGAAAATCCAGGGCCTACGGAATGGAGGTATTATTCAGAAAAAATACAGGCAATTTTACAGGATGGCTTGCATATACCCTCTCTAAATCTGAGCAAAAAACTGAGGGAAGAACAGCAATAGAATCCGGAATCAATAATGGCAATTGGTATAACACAGGATATGACAGGACACATGATATTTCTTTAACTGCAAGTTATAAGCTTAGTGAAAAATGGTTATTAAATACAAATTTTATATTTCAAACAGGTCTTCCCACTACTTTTCCTACCGGACAATACCAAATTGAGAATTTAATTATACCAGTTTTTTCCGCCCGAAATAGCAATAGACTTCCAAATTATCATCGGTTGGATATTTCTGCAACGTACACCCCAACCAGAAAACTAAATTCAAAATATACTTCATCCTGGAATTTCGGTATTTATAATGTATATAACCGAAAAAATGCAGTTTCGATAAATTTTAGAAATAATGAGGATACCAACATAAACGAAGCTGTAAGATTATCCTTATTTGGAATTATTCCCTCGGCAACTTATAATTTTAAATTTTAGACTATGTACTACTTCAAAATTATATTCCTATTATTAAGCCTTAACAGCTTGTACTCCTGTGAAGAAGTAGTACAAGTAGATCTGGAGGAATCTGAACCAAGATTAGTAATAGAAGCCTCAATTTTATGGAGGAAAAACACTGTAGGTAATGTACAATTGATTAGGCTAACTACAACCACCCCCTTTTTTGATGATCAAATCCCGCCGGCCGAAGGGGCGAGAGTGTCTGTATATTCCGAAACCGGGATGGAATTTGCATTTGAAGAGATAGAACCAGGTATTTTTAGAAATGATCAGTTTGTTCCCCAACTAAATAAAACCTACGAACTGGAAATAGAATATAAGGACGATGTTTATAGAGCTACGGAAATTCTCCTTCCGGTAGCTCCATTGGAATATACTGAACAAACTGACAATGGAGGATTTGGAGGAGAGGATATAGAATTAAAGGCCTATTTTACTGATCCGCCAAACATTCAAAACTATTATCTGGTTCGATTTTTTTATGATGATTTATCCATCCAAATCTATGAAGATGAATTTACGGACGGAAACCTGACATTTGCCTATTTTTCAAATGAAGATTTAACTTCCGGAGAGGAAGTAGGTTTCGAAATCCAGGGAATTTCAGAAAGGTTCTATGAATATTTATTTATTTTAAGATCACAGGCTGGTTCAGGCAACGGAGGACCATTTCAAACCCAACCAACCACTGTACGCGGAAATATTATAAATACCACAAACCCAGATAATTTTGCATTTGGATATTTCAGACTTTCAGAAACGGATTTTTTAGATTATACCATTCAATAATCTTAAATTTACGGATAGGTTATGATTGATTTCAAGAAAAAAGAAATAAAGGTCAAAATGAAACACACTGATAAAACATTGTTAAGCAAAGGATTAAAGTATATGGGTATGTCTTTACCCTTGGCTTTTCTTGGCCCATCTGTTCTTTATAGTGCTTTTAACAACCAGGAAAATCCTTTTTATATTCCCGTCCTTATTTTTGGCATCATCGCCTGTGCAGGATCTGTATTCCTTATATTTAAAGGGATAAATACCCTGGTCAAATCTTTATTTGATTAATAATATTTGCCGTTCTTCCTATCATCATTTTTCTTTTTCCTGAATGGCGTGCCCTGCGGGCCGGGCTATCCGCGCTACATGGTAGCTTGCTCCTATCCCTCACGCGGTATTTGTCTCTTGAGGTTTGTCTTATTAAAATTTCAGGTTTTAAAAATGCTATAAAACAAAAAACCCCTTGATCACATAAATGAGCAAGGGGTTTCGATTTTAAACAAAAAAAGACCCTTATATTGCTGTAAGGGTCTCTCAAAAACAAGCCCGCCCGAACGTACCGTCAGGTACGGGCGGGGCGACGACTCCCGATTAGTCCCGATAGCTCCTATGTTTGCTTTCTAATAAAAAATTAGCTTTGTAAATATAAGTGAAAGAGGATAAGAGTCAACCGATGGCTAGATAATCATAAGA
>JBBRGD010000027.1:0-11876 GCA_038241065.1 Flavobacteriales bacterium | reverse complement strand
CAGCATTGGATTGGAAGAAGGCTATTAGTGTTGTTGAAGACTATAAACCACTTGACATACAATCTGCAACGATGAATTTGTCCCTTTTGCAGGGAATCAGGTCACGTTATCCTGATTGGAAATATATCATTGACGGAGATGGTGGGGACGAAAATCTGAAAGATTATCCGATTGAAGATAACCCTGAATTAACAATTCGCAGTGTCCTCAATAACTTAATGTTGTATCATGAAGGCTGGGGTGTTGAGTCAATTAAACATTCCTTGACCTATTCGGGAGGTTTAAGCAGAGGTTATATGCGAACTTTCGCACCATCTGATTTGCTGGGTTATGAAGCATTCAGTCCATATACATTGCCTAATGCAATTGAAATTTCTGAGGGAATTCCTTATATTGAAATGACCGGTTGGGATCATCAAAAGTTATATGATCTAAAAGGGCAAATAGTATATGAGGGAGTTAAAGCCATTACAGGAATGGAGATGCCTATTTTCGAGAAAAGACGCTTCCAGCATGGTGTAACTTCTGGCAATGATTTCAATAGACATTTTCCTGCCAAAGATATAGATTACAGAAAAATGTTTTTTTCAAAGTATGAATAAAAATAAGGAGGCAATCATAAATAATGAGTGGATTTTATTAAACCGCGGAAAGAAAAACCATGTTAATCCGCAAAAACCTTATGCCTGGCTGGTTGAAAAAGAACGCACCGTTTCGGGAAAAATTGAAGAAACAGCAATTATTTTTCTTACAAACCGCGAATGTCCTTTTAACTGCCTAATGTGTGATTTATGGGCAAACACCACCGATAAATCAGTTCAGATTGGAGCCATTCCCAATCAAATTGAATGGGCTTTAAAACAAATGCCTGAGGCTAAACATTTGAAATTGTATAACAGTGGAAGTTTCTTTGACAAAAAGGCTATTCCTGAAGAGGATTATGGGCGAATTGCATCTCTTGTAAGCAGTTTTGAAACTGTTCTTGTTGAAAGCCATCCAAAATTTATCAATGAAAGATGTCTCCGTTTTAGGGACATGATTAAACCTGAATTACAAGTGGCAATAGGATTGGAAACCGTGCATCCCGAAATTCTTTTAAAACTGAATAAGCAAATGACACTGGATGACTTTAAAAATTCTGTAAGTTATCTTACGCAAAACGAAATCTCTTCGAGAGCTTTTATTTTGCTCAAGCTACCTTTTATGTCGGAAACTGAGGGTATTTATTGGGCTAAAAAATCAATTGATTTTGCATTTGGTGCCGGTGTTGAATGTTGTACCATTATTCCGGTGAGATCGGGCAACGGCGCTATGAATTTATTACTTGAAAAAGGCGACTTCAGCATACCAAACATTCATTCTTTGGAAACGGTTTTGAAATATGGCATCAGTCTAAATATTGGTCGTGTATTTGCCGATGTTTGGGATTTAGCAATGTTTTCCACCTGCAAAAAATGTATCGACCAGAGAACCAGTCGATTGACAGAAATGAATCTAGGTCAAAGCATAACCAAACGGGTTGCTTGTATTTGTGATTCCGACACCCCGGTAAACTAAAAACAATTAATTTGTAATTCATAAATAAATTAAATAGCAGGACGCTAGTTCATTAATAAAAAAAATATTTGGCATTAAAGGAAGTAAGCATAAGAAATTTGATAATAATTTGGAGTTTGTTTGGGTTATTTTCATGTGACACCAAACAAAAAACTGAAGAAGCACCTTTGTTTAAGAGTTTAACGGGAAGCCAAACGGGAATTGATTTTGAAAATAAAATTATAGGCACTAGAGATTTTAATATTCTTTCCTATCGCAATTTTTACAATGGTGCAGGCATAGGAATTGGGGATATCAATAATGATGGATTTCCAGATGTTTATATGATTTCCAATTTGGAATCAAATAAATTATTTTTAAATCAGGGAAATTTAAAATTTAAAGATATCACAATTTCTTCAGGTGTTAAAGGAAATCATGCCTGGTCAACTGGTGTCGTGATGGTTGATATAAATAATGATGGTTATTTAGATATTTATGTATCAAATGCAGGAATTGTAAAAGGGGACACAAAGCAAAATGAGCTATTTATAAATAATGGGGATTTAACTTTTACTGAAAAAGCGGCGGAATATGGCCTGGATGATCCTGGATTTACAACGCAGGTTTCCTTTTTTGATTATGATGGCGATGGTGATTTAGACGTTTATATACTGAATAACAGTTTTATACCGGTGAATACTTTAAATAATACTAATAAAAGAAACCTACGGGACAAAGATTGGCCCTTACCTGATCTTTTTAAGGGAGGCGGTGATAAATTGTTGAGAAATGATAACGGAAAATTTGTTGACGTAAGTGAACAAGCTGGAATTTATGGAAGCCTTATTGGTTTTGGGCTGGGCGTTATTGTTGGTGATTTGAATAATGATTTATTGCCCGATATTTATGTTTGCAATGATTTTTATGAACATGATTATTTATATATCAATCAAGGAGACGGAACTTTTAAGGATGATATTAAAAATCAATTGAGTCACTTAACCATGTCATCAATGGGCGTGGATATGGCCGATATCAATAACGATGGCTATCAAGACATTTTTGTTTTGGATATGCTACAAGAGGAAGATAAGCGCTTAAAGGAACTGGCTGATTTTGAGAGATATGACCTTTATAAATTAAAATTGAGCAGGGATTTTCACCACCAGTATATGCAAAATACACTACAACTTAATAATGGCAATAACACTTTTTCTGAAATTGCATTTTTGAGCGGAACGGCACAAACTGATTGGAGTTGGTGCCCACTTATTTTTGATATGGACAATGATGGATATAAAGATATTTTTGTGACCAATGGCCTTTACCACGATCTTACCAATCTGGATTTTATGAATTATTTTGGAAATAGCATTATTCAAAAAATGGCCATGACAGGTAAAAAAGAAGAAATAGAATCTATTGTCAATAAAATGCCAAGCGTCGCAATTTTAAATTATGCATTTAAAAATAATCAGGACCTAACGTTTACCAATATGGCAGAAAAGTGGGGATTTGACCAGTTAACATTTTCCAGTGGCGCCGCCTACGCCGATTTGGATAATGACGGCGATTTAGATCTTATAATTAATAATGTGAATCAAAGTTCGTTGGTTTATGAAAACACTGCTGATAAAAAATTAAAAAACAACTTTTTAAAAGTAAAACTTAGAGGCTCCGATAAAAATAAATTTGCTGTTGGGGCTAAAGTAAAATTATTCTATAAAGATCAAATAATCATGCAAGAATGCATGCCATCAAGAGGTTATCAATCTTCTGTAGACTATGTTTTAAATTTTGGACTGGGCGCAATAAATGGACTTGATTCAATAATGGTAGTTTGGCCCGATCAAAAAACGCAACTATTAAATAATTCTGAGGTAAATAACACTTTAATTTTAAATTACAAAGATGCCAATTTATTGTTTCCAACTAAAATTAAATACGCCGAAAAACCTTTTTTCAAAAAAATAGATCGACAAATTTTCGCTCATAAAGAGGATGATTATATTGATTTTGATTTTGAGGGATTGGTTCCTAAAATGCTTTCAAAAGAAGGTCCGGCAATTGCTGTTGCAGATATTAATAATGATGGGTTGGAAGATGTTTTTGTTGGTGGTGCATTTCATCAAGAAGGACAATTGTTCCTTCAAAAAAAAGAAGGACAATTCAAGCCTGCAATTTTTACCACTGAAGCTTTTTTTGAAGACACTTCTGCAATTTTTATGGATATTGATAATGACAAAGATTTAGATTTAGTCATTGGTTCTGGCGGTAATTTTAAAAATGCAAGAACTGGTGTAAGGGTCTATTTTAACCACGGAAAAGGTAAATTTGGCGATTATAAAATAATTGCGCAGTCAAACTCAAATATCGCTGCCATTGCACCGTATGATTTTGATGATGATGGCGATGTTGATTTATTTGTTGCAAGTTTAAGTGTTTTAGGCGTTTATGGAATTAACCCGACAAACATGCTGTTAGAGAATGATGGAAAAGGAAACTTTAAGGATGTCACAAACGATAAGGCTTCCGAAGTGAAATCTATTGGCATGACTACAGGTGCAGTTTGGCAAGATATGGATAGCGATGGCATAAAAGATTTAATAATTGCGGGTGATTGGATGTCTCCTCAAATATTTAAAAATGACGGCAAAAAATTGACCGAGTTAAAATCAAATTTAAACACCATTTCAGGCTCGTTTAATTGCATTGAGGTGGTGGATATAGATAAGGATGGTGATTTTGATATTATTTTAGGCAATAGAGGCGAGAATTCTTTTTACAAAGCAGATGCTGCCCATTTAGCAAAAATGTTTATCAACGATTTTGACAATAATGGCAGCATAGAGCAAATATTTACCAGAAGCATTAATGGCAAAGATGTACCTGTTCATCTTTTAAATGAGTTGAAATCCCAAATAAACACTAAAAGTATAAAGAATATTACGTTTGCGGATTATGCCACAAAATCAATAGACGATTTGTTTTCAAAAGAAATTTTAAGCAATTCCATTGTTAAAAAAATAAATAACTTTCAATCAGTTGTGCTCTTAAATAATAAAAACCAGTTCACGGTAAAACCTTTGCCAATTCGTGCACAAATGTCGACGATAAATAACATCTTGGTTATGGACCTTAATAAAGACGGGGATTTAGATTTAATAACAACCGGAAATAATTATAACTATAAAACGCAATATACGCGACAAGATGCAAGTTATGGCGATGTGTATTTTGGAGACGGGAAAGGTGAATTTACTTGGCAATCGCCAAAAGCAACTGGCTTTTTTGTGAAAGGGCAAGTTAAAGATATGGTACTTATGAATGCAAATAAGGAAATAAAATCCATCTTGGTTGCCCCTAATAATGACAATCTGCAATTTTTTAAAATAAATGATTAGAAGAATACTTTTTTTAATGTTTTTGATACTGACATCTTGTAGGTCTGATCCTGAAAAAGATTTGTTTACGGAAGTCCCGAGTAGCCATTCACAAATAAATTTCGAAAACACCATGCTAGATTCCAAAGCACTAAATGCATTGGATTATATGTATTTTTATGATGGTGGCGGTGTTTCTGCAGGCGATGTAAATAATGATGGATTACCCGATATTTATTTTACTGCAAACAAAGGCCCAAACAAATTATACCTGAATAAAGGCAATTTTATATTCGAAGACATTACCGTTAAAGCAGGTGTTTCAGGAAATTCAGATTGGAATACAGGTACGGTCATGGTCGATGTAAATGGCGATGGCTTATTGGATATTTATGTGTGTGCCGTTGTGGGAATTTTAAATTTTGAAGGTTATAATGAATTATTCATCAACAATGGAGACTTGACTTTTTCGGAGCAATCTGCTCAATATAATTTAAATATTAAGTCACAAGCAAACAATGTTGCCTTTTTTGATTATGACAAAGACGGCGATTTGGACATGTATCTTTTAAATGAAGGCAAACACAGTGCGGAATCTTTTGGACCGGCTTCAAACAGATTGTTGCAGAGCGATGGGAATGGCGATAGATTGTTGCGAAATGATAATGGCAAATTTATAAATGTAAGTAAAGAGGCCGGCATCTATAGCGGACCAAATAGCTATGGATTGGGAGTTGCCATTGCCGATTTTAACAATGACGGTTGGGATGATATTTACGTAAGCAATGATTTTCACGAAGATGATTATTACTATATTAATAATAAAAACGGGACATTTTCTGAACAATTGAAATCCCATTTCGGCAAAGTGAGCCGCTATTCTATGGGAAATGATGTAGCAGACATAAATCATGATGGTTTTCCCGATGTTATAACTTTAGATATGATGCCCGAGGAAGAGAAATTTTCAAAATCGACCTTGAGCGATAATGATATAAGATACCATAAAAGAAGGGAACGTCTGGGATATTATCCGCAATTTGCCCGAAATATGCTACAAATTAACCAGAAAGGTGAATATTTTACTGAGATTGCTTTTTATAGTGGCGTAGAAGCTACAGATTGGAGTTGGGCGCCATTATTGGCTGATTATAATCTAGATGGGGAATTAGACCTTTTTGTCACAAATGGAATTTACAGACGTTTTAATGACTTGGATTATTTAAAAATCTATACAGATTTAGCAACTAAGAAAAAGATTAGCTCCTCAAGACTTTTTGATCAAAAGGCTTTAGAATTAATGCCCAAAGGTGCCGTACATAATTACTTTTATAAGGGAAGCAGTAATTTGAAATTTGAAGATAAATCTGGAACTTGGCACAAAAATACACCTACAGAATCAAGTGGTGCCGCCTATGCGGATTTAGACAATGATGGTGATTTAGATTTAATCATCAATAATTATAATGCAAAACCCAGCATTCTTAAAAATAATTCAAAAAACAATACCTTCTTAAAACTTAGTTTTAAGGCGTCAACTAAAAATAAATTTGCCTTAGGCACAAAAGTCATTGCTTATCATAATGGCCAATTACAATACAGGCAACTGTACACTTCAAGAGGATTTCAATCTTCTGTGGAACCTATAATCCATTTTGGATTTGCCAAGGAAAAAGAAATTGATTCACTTTTAATTATTTGGCCAGACAACACTTCAGAATTAATTAAAAATGTAAAAACGAACCAAACACTGGTCATAAAACCATCCGCAAAAAGGCAAATTGTAAATTACGCCACTTTATTTCAAACCATTAAACCTTGGTTTAAGAAAGTAAGCGACACCAGTTTTTTGAATATTAACCATGTTGAAAATAAGTTTTCAGAATTTAATACACAACCGTTAATTCCTTACAAAGTTTCAACCCAAGGTCCTGCTTTTGCGGTAGCAGATATAAATAATGATGGCAAAAAAGACATATTTATTGGCGGATCAACAAGAGTTGAAGCTAAATTATATTTCCAAAATAGCGATAATATACAATTGATATTACCTTCTTTTTTTAAAGAAGATGCCATTTCTGAAGATGTGGACGCCCATTTTTTCGATGCTGAAAATGATGGTGATTTAGATTTGATGGTTATTTCCGCAGGAAATGAATTCAACAGGAAAATGGAACCTTTAAAAGACAGAATATATATTAATAATGGCCAAGGTAAATTTTCAAAATCATTGAATGCCTTGCCTATTTATTATGAAAATGGAGGGTTTGTTAGAACCAGTGATGTAGATCAAGATGGCGATATGGATATGTTTATTGGCGGTAGGGTAGTATCGGGAGCATTAGGAAAATCACCTCAATCATATCTTTTGCAAAATGACGGAAATGGAAAGTTTAATGTTTCCAAAAGTATCTTGTCAGATTCCATAGGAATGCTAACGGATGGCATATTTACCGACTTTAACAAAGACGGGCAGGACGATTTAATTATAGTTGGCGAATGGATGTCTCCACAATTTTTTAAAAACGAAAAGGGGATATTTAAAAATGTGACCAATCAAATAGCACAAACCGATAATACGGGTCTTTGGCAAACTATTTCTCCTTTTGATATTGACGGAGATGGCGATCTTGACTATTTATTGGGAAATTGGGGCTTAAACACGAAGTTCAAGGCATCAAAACAGTTTCCTTTAAAAATGTATGTTGGTGATTTTAAAGGAAATGGAAAAATAGAAACCTTAATAAGTTATGCAAAAAACAAAATATATTACAGTGTTAATGACAAAGATGAATTAGATATTGTTTTTGCAGATTTCATTAAATCCAAATTTAGTTCTTATACAGAATTTGCTGGAAAATCTTTTGACCAAATCTTTGACCGCTCATTTTTAAATAAGGCAACATTAAAAACAGTAACCAACTTGAGTTCGGGATATTTAGAAAATAATCAGGGGGAATTTTATTTTAAACCTTTTGCAGAAATCTTACAATGGGCTCCAATTACTTGTTTTTTGATAGACGACTTCAATAAGGACGGTATGGACGAGGCTTTACTGGCAGGCAATTTCTTTGGGGTTTCTCCTTATAACGGAAAATTTGACGCTAATGTAGGCTATGTTTTACAACAGGGCGGAAATATATTGTCCGGCATAGATTTAGGCATTAATTTTGGCAACAAAGAAATTAAACACCTAAATACCTTAACAATTAACAATAAACACTATTTATTGGCCACCGTTAACAACGGCAAAACACTTGTATATCAAATTTTATACAATTAGCTCATGTTTAATTGAATTATCAAAAAAAATAGTTCTGTGTAGGTTTAACATTATGCATTTGACAATTCGGCAGAAGCACTAAGCTTAATCTTTCCCATAATTTAGCACTTAAATATCTTGCTTATTTTAAAAAGATTGTGAGCGAAGATTATTCGAATGGTTGGGTTGAGAAAGATCTCTTCTATAATTTTAAACCTAAGAATCAGACAATTGAGATGTAGTTTTTGGCCAATGATGAAATAATTAAAATCATGGAGAAGGAATTCTCTATTTTAAGAATTGAGCATGTACGTATTGTTTTTCTCTTTTCGTGTATTACCGGATTGGTCTATGCGGAGGTTATAAAATTAACCGTAGATAATAGTGTCAAAGGTATTTATGGTAACTTATGGAACAAAATTAAGTGGACATTCAAACTGTTTTTTTAAGAACATCAAGTAATTTTCATTTCCTTATTACTATTCATAAAATCTGAAGGTGTCATTCCAAATTCTTTCTGAAAATTACGCCCAAAACTTGTTTGAGAACGGTACCCTACTTTTTCCGCTACTTCAAAAATCTTATTATTAGTAGTCTTTAAAAGAAAAGCTGCCTTTTTAAGCCTGCTAATATTGATCAATTCATTTGGCGAGAGATTAGATATTTCCTTAATTTTTCTGTATAAAGTCGACCTGCTCATGTTCATCCGTTCAGCTAAAGATTCTACATTTAAATCGGGGTCAATTAAATTTTCTTCAATGATCTTATCCAGTTTGGAAAGGAAATCCTGGTCTACTTCAGTTAAGGAAAGAGATTTTAAATGTGCTAAAGGGGAATTGCTGTAGTGACCCAGAATCGTCCGCCTGTTTTCCAGCAAATTTGAGATCTGAACCTGTAAATGGTCCATGGAAAATGGTTTGGAAATGTATGCATCTGCACCAGCTTCCAAGCCCTCAATTTTGGCATTTAAAGCACTTTTTGCTGTTAAAAGAATCACCGGGATATGATTGGTTTTTGCATCTGCTTTAATCTGTTTACAAAGTTCAATCCCGTCTTTAACAGGCATCATCACATCACTAATTACCAACTGAATATCAAAACTTGAAAAATAGTTCCAGGCATCCTGACCATTTGGAGCAATAAGAACATTATAGGTTTCGGATAATTCTGAGTAGACAAAATCGGCTAGTTCCCTATTATCTTCAGCTACTAATATTATTGGTACATTTTTGTCGAAATCAGGGGTCATAGCGTTTTCAGAATGATCAATTTCAATTGGTGATGGTTTCATGATAGTCCTGAATTCTTCAGACTGGTGTACCGGCATTTCTAAAATAAAGGTATTCATTTCATTCTGTGAATTGAAATACAACCTGCCGTGATGCAGCTCTGTAAGAGAATGTGCAAGCGACAATCCAATGCCAGTACCAAGATTCTGGCTTTCTCCCGGAACTCTGTAAAAAGGCTCAAATATTCTTTTCTGCAGCTCAAAAGGAATCAATTCTCCATCATTTTTGATGATAATTTGAAAATGCTGGTTTTCTTCGAAAAGAGATATTTCTACTTTATTCTTGGAGTATTTTATTGCATTGCTGAAGAGATTGCTTAGAATTTTTCGAATGGCTTCTTCATCCACATAGGCAAAAACTGCTTCTTCCGGTTTGATTAAATCAAAATTCAAGTTCTTTTCCTGAATCATCTGGCTAAACCTTATATACGTTTCTTCCAGGAAATCATTGATATTAATTTCAACAAAGCTTAGTTTTACGTGCTGCATTTCGGTTTTACGAAAGTCTAGCAGTTCATTAACAAGATTGAGTAATCTCGTCGTGTTTTTCTCCATAATCCCGAGATTCCGCGGAATTTCTGGAGATTTATAGGTGCTTTTCATGAGTTTCTCCAGCGGACTCTTAATAAGCGTCAACGGTGTGCGGATTTCGTGAGCAATATTGGTGAAAAACTCAATTTTAGCCTGATAGATCTCTTTTTCTTTTTCGTTCTCCAGTTGTTTTATTCTTCGGTTATTTTTAGCTCTGTTATATCTATGATAATATTGAAGCAGGAAAAACAGGAACAGCAACAAAAAGATAGTATACAAAACATAGGCTGTTTTACTTGCTAAGAATGGTGGCAAAAATTCAATTTCAAGACTTCTGGCATTATTGCTCCATACACCATTATTGTTCAACGCTTTAACCTTGAAAGTGTAATTCCCCGGAGGCAATTCGGTAAAAGCAATTTCATGATTTTTACCAAGGCTTATCCAGTTATTATTAAGCCCTTCCAATTTGTACCAGTATTTGGTCATTTCCGGAGCCGTATAACTTAAAGAGGCAAACTCTAAATTGAAAGATGATTGCTTATTATTCAACTGAAGTCTTTCAGAATAAGAAATAGACTTTTCCAAAGGTGAGTGCTCATTTCTAACGGTCACCTCCTTATTATTTATCTGAATATCTGTGATATAAATTGGCGGTTGATACGTATTCTGAATAAAGGTTTCAGGATTAAAACTTATCAATCCATTTACGCTTCCAAAATACATTTCACCTGAATCATCTTTAAAAGCAGAACTATAATTGAATTGATCACTTAATAATCCATTAGATTTAGTAAAGATCTTCGTCGCTCCTGTCTCTGGATTATATTCTACAAGTCCACTGGACGTAGATATCCAAAAATCTCTATTTTCATCTTCCAGAATTGAATAGCTGACATTGCTAGGGAAACCATCTTCCTTGGTAATCCTGGTAAAGTTATTCTTTACCGGATTATATAAATTCAAGCCGTTTTCTGTAGTAATCCACAATCTGTTATCTGAATCCTCAAAAATCCCATTGATGACATTCGAACTGATACTATTGGGATCATTCCGGTTGTATCGAAAAAATCCTTTTTCACCACTATTGGGACTATAATAGTAAAGACCATCCCAATATGTGCCGGCCCATAAAACACCATTTTTGTCTTCGATTAAATAAGTGTAATGATAAACTTCTGGAAATCCTGGTACTATCTGAAAGGAGTTGGAATTTTCAAGATATCTGTAAATACCCGACGAGGTCAAAACATATATATCCCCATTTTTTGTTTCATAGATATATAAAATGAAATCGCTTTTTAATCCTCCCTCATTTTTTCCGGTACCATAGTGGTTGATGATTTTTCCCGTTTTGATATTCATCACATCCAAACCATGCTCAAAAGTACCTATCCATAGTTCATTCCCCCTAGGAAGAAGGCCTTGAATATTGTAGTGTGAAATATTACCATTATTCCTAATAGAAGGATAATTTGTAAACTTGCCTGTGGATAAAGTCAATTTATTAAGACCCGCGTCCTCTGTCCCTATCCACAAGTCTCCATATTTATCTTTCTTAATTTCCCTTATGGCATTCCCGCTAATAGAATTCTCACCCACTCTGGGAAAATACTTCTTGATGGGTGTATACTGCTTAGGGTAATAATTAGCTCCACCAAAATAAGTTCCTATCCATACACCTTCTTCCTCATCCAGGACTAAAGAATAGATGGCGTTATCTGATAGGGAATATTGATTATTATAATTCTTCTTGAAATTTTCATATTCACCGGTTTTAAGATAGTAAATAAATATCCCGGACTCACTGGCTATCCATAGCTCCTCATTATTCTTTCTCAAAAAATTTCTTACAAATAGAGGGTTCTCTTTT
>JBBRGD010000026.1:0-12079 GCA_038241065.1 Flavobacteriales bacterium | reverse complement strand
AAGGAGTTCGCATAATTTTGAGTCAATTCATTTTTGACAATTGTCAAATCAAAGATCGCGGAAGTTTCATTACTACACCCGGCAAGATCAAAAGGTTTTACGGCTTCCGGCAGATCAAAAAATTCGATTAACACCTGATCTGTTATGCCTGTCCCGGCAACAATTATCTGATAAAGACCTGCCTGTGAAACGCTTAAAATTGCATTTGATTGATTTGGAATAATTTTAAAATCGTTCAATACATCATCAAAAATATACCATTCAAAGCTATTAGCGATTACGTTTTTAGCCACCAAATCGACAGAGTTTTCTCCACATATTTTTTTATCGTCACCTAAAATACTTACAATGGAACAATCTGTGGTGCCTGCATTCGGATCGGAAATATTTGTTTGCTGAAGGCTAATGAACCCGGATTTCAATGAAAAATTCGTGATCATTACAACATAGATCTCTCCTTCCTTGGCATTGTTTATATTAAAATTTTCAGTTGCTTCAATTGAATAACTACATCCCACTATATTTCTGGAAGAAAGCGAAGAGTTGCTACACAAATTATCCTCCGCAGTAAAAGGTCCCCAGGCTATAAAATCTACATCCAGAGTGCCCCCGGAACCATCAGGATTAACAGTTTGGCTTATTTCAAAATTAAGAGTGCCGGAATCGCCAATTTGCAAATAGAACCATGCCGGATATGATTGGGTGTCCAGGCAACTATAATCCGGTCCGGACTCTGCAGAAGGAACGCTGCTATTGCCGGGATTTGAATTATGAAATATATATTCAGTAGTTCCTGAACAAAATGGCTGAATGGAAGCACATCTGTCACCTTGGGAAAATAAAATCCAGGTGCCCATTAAATAAAAAACAACCGTCAAACAATAAAGTTGTAAAGATCTCATAATTTCCGGGTCGAAGAAAATGCAAATTAAGAAATTTCAGGTAAAGCAGCACCTCGGGTTTTCGCAAAATTTGCGGGAAACAGCTTTAAAATTCCTATCTTTGCAAGCTAAATTAACAGAACACGACTACTTTATAAAAAAGTGCTATGAAAATAGACAATATTGAAAATGAAATAGATGAAGTTGGTGATGCTCATGCCTTTGCCAATTCAGAAAATCCTGTAAGAAAAGACGCTTT
Source organism: Flavobacteriales bacterium (assembly GCA_038241065.1). Taxonomy (GTDB): domain Bacteria; phylum Bacteroidota; class Bacteroidia; order Flavobacteriales; family Flavobacteriaceae; genus Gillisia. Next base: position 10,939 of record JBBRGD010000026.1, on the reverse strand, counting down.
TGATCTTAGCATTGCCGACAAAATTGCTTTAATAAATCAAGATGTAAAGCATATTTTGGAAACCCTAGGAATGGATCTTGACGACGATAGTCTTAAAGGAACGCCACAAAGGGTTGCAAAAATGTTTGTCAATGAAATCTTTTCGGGACTGGATCCTAAGAAAAAACCCAAAGCATCAACTTTTGAAAATAAGTATAAATATGGCGAAATGCTGGTTGAAAAGAACATTGTTATCTATTCAACCTGTGAGCATCACCTCCTGCCAATTGTAGGGAGAGCACATGTGGCTTATATTTCAAAAGGATCTGTTATAGGTTTATCAAAAATGAATCGAATTGTAGATTATTTCGCTAGACGACCTCAGGTCCAAGAGCGCCTTACAATGCAAATTGTACAGGAATTACAGAAAGCCCTTGGTACAGAAGATGTGGCGTGCATTATAGACGCAAAACACCTCTGTGTAAATAGTCGTGGTATTCAGGACATTGAAAGCAGTACGGTTACAAGCGAATTTGGAGGAGCCTTCAAAGACCCCACTGTAAAAAATGAATTCTTGGGCTATATTAAATTGAACACTTCTTTTTTAATTTAATTTTTCAATTATAACTTTAAGAAAGAATTACTCTATGGCGCTTTATAAGGAACAGAGTTTAAAAATATATAATTCAATGTCGGGCGAAAAGGAAATTTTCACCCCCATTAACGAAGGAAATATAGGCATGTATGTTTGCGGCCCAACAGTTTACAGCAATGTTCATTTGGGAAACTGTAGGACCTTTATATCTTTCGATTTAGTATTTAGGTATCTAAAACATTTAGGATTCAAGGTTCGATATGTTCGAAATATAACAGATGCGGGGCATTTGGAAAATGATGCAGATTCCGGAGAGGACCGCATTGCAAAAAAAGCGAGACTGGAACAAATTGAACCTATGGAAGTAGTCCAGCGTTATACTGTAGATTTCCACAATACCCTTCAAAAATTCAACAATTTACCTCCAAGCATAGAACCCACCGCTACCGGACATATTGTAGAACAAATAGAAACTATCAAGAAAATTCTCGAAAAAGGCTTTGCTTATGAAGTGAATGGATCTGTTTATTTTGATGTTTTAAAATTTGACAAAGATCATAACTACGGAAAATTAAGCGGCCGGACTATTGAAGATATGATTGCCAATACACGTGAGCTTTCAGGGCAAAGCGACAAAAAAAATCCGCAGGATTTTGCGCTCTGGAAAATAGCCGAACCTCAACATATTATGAGATGGCCTTCACCCTGGAGCGATGGTTTTCCAGGCTGGCATCTGGAATGTACAGTAATGAGCACCAAATATTTGGGAGAATCATTTGATATTCACGGAGGAGGAATGGATCTTAAATTCCCGCATCACGAATGTGAAATTGCACAAGGGGAAGCCGCAACCGGTAAAACACCTGTAAATTACTGGATGCACGCAAATATGCTCACACTTAACGGCCAGAAAATGGCAAAAAGTACGGGTAATAACATACTCCCTAATGAAATATTTACCGGGAACAATCCAAACCTTAGCAAGGCCTATAGTCCTTCTGTAGCAAGGTTTTTTATGCTACAAGCCCACTACCGCAGTATTTTGGATTTTTCAAATAAAGCTTTGATGGCTAGTGAGAAAGGATTTAACCGTCTAATGGATACTTTTAGGAATATAGACCAGTTACCGGTTTCCAATACCTCGTCCTTTTCAGTTGATAAATGGAAACAGCGTTGCTATAATGCAATGAATGACGATTTTAATAGCCCGATCCTGATCGCAAGCCTATTTGATGCTGTGAAATATATAAATGCCATTAAAGAAGGAGATGAAAAAATTTCTCAACAAGATCTGGAATTGTTGAAGAACACTATGCACGATTTTATATTTGAAGTTTTAGGCTTGGTTGATTCAACAAAAGTAAATGAAGACCGCACCCAAAAACTTTCAGGTACAATCGAATTACTTATAAAATTAAGGGCTGATGCCCGAAAAAATAAAGATTTTGCTACAAGTGACCAAATTCGCGACCAATTGCTTTCTTTGGGTATTCAACTTAAAGACGGAAAAGAAGGGACTACTTTTTCAGTTGAATAGAAAAATATTTAAACAACAAGCTTATGCTTAAAAAATGGCTTGCAGTTCCCTTTATACTACTGGTGAAGTTTTATCAAAAAATAATTTCGCCTCTAACTCCCGCTACTTGCAGATATACTCCAACTTGCTCTCATTATACTTTAACAGCTCTTCAAAAATATGGCCTATTTAAAGGAGGATGGATGAGCATAAAACGTATTTTTAGCTGCAATCCCTGGGGAGGGTCCGGATATGATCCTGTGCCTTAATTCTATTTTAATAATTCTTGGCTTTTATCGAAAAACAAACCAAAAATGTATCTTTACCCATAAAAATAAATATAATCTAAAATTTACTATATGCTTTTTAACGCAATTGTCTGGAGCCCTTCTGAAGGATTGGATTTAGGTTTTTTTACCCTCCATTATTATAGTTTAATGTTTTTAATAGCATTTGGACTGGGGTGGTATATTATGAAAAACATTTACAATAAAGAAGGTGTTTCCATTGAAAAGCTGGATTCGCTATTTATTTACACTGTTCTTGCAACCCTTATTGGGGCCAGATTGGGACACGTAATATTTTATGATTGGGACTATTTTCAAAACAATTTACTCGAAATATTCTTACCGGTCCGGTTTAAGCCTGAATTTGAATTTACAGGTTTCAGAGGCTTGGCAAGCCATGGAGCTGCGATAGGAATCATTGTTGCAATGTACTTATACAAAAAGAATGTTTTAGACAAACCAATTTTATGGATTTTGGACAGAGTTGTGATCCCAGTTGCCAGCGGTGCGGTATTTATAAGAATAGGGAATTTTATGAATTCTGAAATAATCGGAAAACCAACCAATAGTGATTATGGGGTGATATTTAAGAATTTGGGGGAAGATTTTGCGAGGCACCCGGCACAATTATACGAATCCTTCTGTTATTTATTGATTTTTATTTTGCTTTGGTTTACTTATTGGAAAACCGACAAAAAACAAAAAATCGGTTATATTTTTGGTCTGTTCTTAGTATTGCTCTGGACTGTTAGATTCTTTATAGAATTTTTAAAAGAACCCCAGGTTGGCGAGCGGGCCCTTTGGGTAATTAACACAGGTCAATGGCTTAGTATCCCATTCATTATTGCCGGATTTTATTTCATGTTCCGGCCAAATAAAAAAACGGCTAAATAAAAACCAATTCCGTTCATAATAGATAATTATCAGCAATATAGGGATGAGAGGTTAATTAATTAAGCGATCTCCATTAATGGTTAATATTTATTCAGATGAAGAAAAGAACAAAATACCTCACATTTTACCTATTATCAACTTTGCTGTTTTCCTGTAGTGATGAACCCAAAGAATCTAAGATTGAAACTTCTGAAATAGAATTTAAAAAAGAAGGAGAATTATATCTTTTAAAATCCGGTGACAGCATTAAGAAACTTGACATTGAGATTGCAGATAACCAATATGAACATCAAACAGGTTTAATGTACAGGCAATCTATGAAGGAAACCCAGGGAATGCTATTTATTTATCCTGAGGAAGCCTTGCGAAGCTTTTATATGAAAAACACTTACATTCCGTTGGATATTATTTTTTACAGCAAGGATAGCAGTGTAGTGAGCTTTAAGGAAAATGCTCAGCCACTAGATGAAACTTCGTTACCTTCAAACAAACCCGCGAAATTTATCTTGGAAATTAACGCCGGCAAAGTAAAAGCATGGAATATTGAAGTAGGTGATAAAATAGACTTTAAAAGACTGGATTAAAATTGAAGTACGTGTTTTACCATAATATGGAAACAAACTATAAAATTTTAATTTCAATTATTAAAAAATAGCTATAATAACGAATTCATTAGCTTAAGTAGCAATCCTATCAATGGGATATCTTCCTTTTTATCTTCACATTATTTCCTACTCCACTTTTTCCATATAATCTTAAATAAAAATTATTGAGAGTTTGCAAATAAAATTTATGATTTAGACAAAATTAAAAATCTATACAAGCCTTAAAAACTGGTGAGGGTTTTTATATAGATCTCAATAAAACAAAAAAAAGCTGTCCATAAATTGGACAGCTTTTTTTGTTTTAAATTTGAAGCCTTATGTAGTTTTTTCAGGTTTATTTGCAGGTGTTTTTACCGGTGTCCTGAGGTCTGCCGGTTTTTTCTTCACGCTATCATACATTAACGGAGTTGCTATAAAAAGGGAAGAATAGGTCCCTACAATAATACCAACAATCATCGCAAACATAAAACCTCGTAAACTTTCGCCTCCAAATATAAAGATGGAAAACAAAACTAATAAGGTTGTCATAGAGGTATTTATTGTTCTACCCAAAGTACTGTTTAATGCGCTGTTAATAGTTCTGCCAAGCGGCCAGGTTGTATGTTCATTTACAAATTCCCTGATCCTGTCAAATACCACCACCGTATCGTTAAGGGAATAACCAATTACCGTTAAAATTGCAGCGATAAATGCTTGGTTGATTTCCATACTGAATGGAAGTAAGTTATAGAACAAGGAGAAAATTCCCAGTACAATAATCACATCATGCGCTACGGCTGCCACAGCTCCCAAACTGAACTGCCATTTTCTAAACCTTAGGAGGATATATAAGAAAACAACGATCAATGATCCAAGCACTGCCCAGAATGAATCGTTTTTAATATCATCTGCTATGGTTGGTCCAACTTTCATGGATTGCATAATCCCAATGGAACGTTCTTCTCCCGAAGCTATTCCAAATTCTTCGGCCGTAAAATCTTTAGGCAAATAAGACTGCAGGGCCTCAAACATCATTTGCTGAATTTCAGCATCTACTTCTTCCCCTTCGGCCTCAACTTTATATTTGGTTGTTATTTTCAATTGATTGTTTGCTCCAAAGGTTTTTGCCTCAGCACTTCCAAAAACAGCGGTCAGATCATTTTGAACATCGGTTGCGTTTACATCATCTGCAAATCGCACTGTATAAGTTCTTCCTCCAATAAAATCGACCCCTTGGTTCAGTCCATTTGTAAAAAAGGAAACGATACTTATCAAAATTAAAATTCCGGAGAATATATAAGCTGCTTTCCTTTTAACCAAGAAATTAATGTTCATGTTTCTGAACAAATTCTTGGTCCAGGTTGTAGCAAATTCAAGATATTTTCCATTCTTACCGTATCCGTCAATAAACAATCGGGTAATAAAAATAGCGGTGAATAATGAGGTAGCAATACCAATTAGCAAGGTAGTTGCAAAACCCTTAATTGGCCCGGTTCCTAAAATAAGCAATATAAACCCGGTAAGACCCGTGGTAATATTCGCATCTAAGATAGAAGAAAGCGCATTGTTGAATCCGTCTTTAATAGCATCTTTTTGAGCTTTCCCCTTAGCCAACTCCTCCTTGATCCGTTCAAATATAAGCACGTTCGCATCCACGGACATACCAATTGTCAATACAATACCTGCAATTCCAGGCAAGGTTAATACGGCGCCAAGACCGGCCAAAATTCCAAATATAAATAGGATGTTTACGGTTAATGCGACATCGGCGAACAAACCTGCTTTTCCGTAATAGAAAACCATAAATATTAAAACAATAGCTAAAGCAATAAGGAAAGATGCGATACCGCTGTTTATAGCTTCATGCCCTAAGGACGGGCCTACTATTTCACTCTGAATAATATCTGCTGAAGCTGGAAGTTTCCCTGCTCTCAACACGTTTGCAAGATCCTGACCTTCAGTTATACCAAAGTCTCCTGTAATTTCACTTCTACCTCCACTAATTGGCCCGGTGGTAACTCCGGGAGCAGAATAAACAATATTATCAAGCACAATGGCGATATTGCTTTGTTCAGAATAAGCCTTCCCTGTCATTTCTTCCCAGATTTTAGCCCCTTTTCCATTCATTTGCATAGATACCGCTACCCTGCCAACTTGATCATAAGTTTGTTGTGCATCGGTAATAACATCTCCGGCTAAAGAAGGAACATTTTCACGATTCCCTTTAATGGCATATAAATCAACAAACTTTTCTTTTTGAACTCCCCAGGCGAATTTTGCATTACGCAATTCCTGAGGTAATAAAGAACGTACTTCTGGCAGTTTTAAATATTCCATTACCTGGGCAGTATCTTTTGCTGCAAAGGTTGCAAGCACGGGACTTCCCTGAAATCCTGGTGAAACTATTAATCCCAATAAAGGATTATTGCCTGCCTGTTGAACCTCTGAAGTATCTTCAGCACTGGCTAATAAGGCTTCTATTGCAGCATCTTCTTTTGTTGTAGCGGCAGTATCCACCGGTTCGGTTTCAGTTACTTTCTCTTTTTTAACTATGTCAACCAATGCATTATTGGCATTAACAAGAAAGTTACCAAAATCATTATTTTTATAAACATACCAAAACTCCAATTGAGCAGTACTTTGAAGCAAACTTTTTACCCGGCTGATATCTTTTGCTCCCGGAAGCTCTACCAAGATCCTGCCTGAGTTTCCCAATCTCTGAATATTAGGTTGAGTTACTCCAAATTTATCGATACGTTTGCGCAATACTTCGAAAGCGGAAGTAATGGATTCGTTTACTTTTTGCCTGATTACAGGTTCAACTTCCTCATTGGTCATTTCAAAATTTACCTGATCGCTTAAGGTTTTGTTTGCAAAAATATCAGGAGAGGCCAATTTAGCATCCGGAATTTTGCTGAAAGCTTCAAAGAAAAGGTCTACAAAACTATCCTGGCTGTCTTTTTGGGCTGCTTCGGCTTCGACTATAGCTTTATTAAATGCAGGATCCTTGCTGTTATTAGCCAATCCCTTTAAAACATCCTTAACAGAAATTTGAAGGATTACGTTTATTCCGCCCTTTAGATCGAGTCCTTTGTTTAGTTCTTTGTCCTTTGCTGAGTTATAAGTTATCCCGGCAAAAATTTCCTGGTTCCCAATGGAATCCAGATAGCGTGCTTCAGCCAGGTCTCTCTTGGTTGAATAATCTTCTACATTAGTGCTTATCTTCTGTAGTGCATAGTCTTTAGCATCACTGTCTATATTGCTGGCAATGAATGTAAATGATAATTGGTAAATACATACCAATCCAAATAAAATTGCAAAAACCTTGATCAGTCCTTTATTCTGCATTATTCCTTATAATTTAGGTCAATTTTTAAAACGGACAAATATAGGATTTCAAAAATTCAAATCCCAATTATTTTTTTTTGATTATTTTAACTTTTGAACAAAAAAAAGGACCACCGAATATGTGGTCCTTTTTAAACTTCGATTTAAATTAAATAAGTACTCTATATTTAAAGAGTTAGCAGGTCATTTGTTTTTTTAACACCTTCGGCACTTTCTTTCATTTTAGCTTTTTCGGCATCGTTTAATTCGATCTCAACAATTTTTTCCAATCCGTCTTTCCCTAAAATTACAGGAACCCCAATACATAAATCGTTTAAACCATATTCACCTTCCAACAAGGCTGAACAAGGGAACATTTTTTTCTGATCGCAGGCAATTGCCTGCACCAATGCTGAAACGGCTGCTCCTGGAGCATACCATGCGCTGGTCCCCAATAATTTTGTTAAAGTTGCGCCACCTACTTTGGTGTCTTCGGTTACCTGATTTAACCTTTCTTCAGATAAAAAAGCTGATACTGGCAGCGAGTTTCTGGTTGCTAATCTGGATAAAGGGATCATTCCTGTATCGCTATGTCCACCTAATACCATTCCATCAACATCTGATGGAGGACATTCCAAAGCCTGGCTTAAATTGTATTTAAAACGGGCACTGTCTAAAGCTCCACCCATTCCTATGATCTTGCTTTTAGGCAAACCGGTAGTTTTATGAACCAAATAGGTCATGGTATCCATAGGATTACTCACTACAATCATAACTGTATTTGGTGAATGTTTTATTAAACTGGAAGAAACTTCTTTTACAATATTAGCATTTATTCCTATTAATTCTTCTCTGGTCATTCCTGGTTTCCTGGGAATACCACTGGTAATCACAACTACATCACTTCCAGCCGTTTTAGAATAGTCGTTTGTAACTCCAACAATCTTTGAATCGAATCCATTTAGGGAGGCTGTTTGCATAAGGTCCATTGCTTTGCCTTCTGCCACTCCTTCTTTAATATCCAATAACACAATTTCTGAAACAAAGTCCTTAATTGCAATATACTCTGCACAACTTGCACCAACTGCTCCTGCTCCTACGATAGTAACTTTCATTTTTATATGATTTTTATTAATTTAAAATACTTTTTACGAAAATACGAATTAAGGGTCATATTCATCGTATTCAAATGACAAAAATCTTTTATATTTTATATTTTATAATGAAGGCCTAAATTGGCATTAAAAAAGCTGCCAGCTGTAAAAGCGCTGCTTATTTTGAAATTTCCTACATAATAGTTAAACCCAAGATCCGCTTTAAATTTTACATCATTACCTCCTAAAACGCTCAATTTTCTATTTAATTCTGGAAGTAAATCTCCTCCCCCTCCCATAGAATAATCGAAATTTGAACTGGTAACCCCCATGGCTCCGAAAACCTCGAAATTTCCATATAGTTTTGAAGCTAATGCCTGGAGCAACCATAAATCTGCTGACACATCTATGCGGTTCAATTTAAGAACATTGACCCCACTGGCGCTAATTTCAATTGGCGTATATTGATAATCAATATCGATGTTACTATAGGTAAATACTGCCGCCATCTGAAAATCATCTGGCCTGGAATATTTAAAATATTGGGCAAAATTGTGTTTTAAGCCAATCCCGGATGTACTCACTCCCACATTATTTATTGTAACTCTGGGAACAAATCTTAAAGCCACTTCAGTTCCATAAGGTAAACCTATCGTCACTTGTGGAAAGGGATGGATGATGACCTTCTTATTTAAGCCATCAATAGCGTTAAAGAAAAAATCTTGACCTGATAATTCACCTTCAAAAATCTCATCTGTATCTCCACCAAATACCGTAGGAAGTAGTGCATTTGAACTGCCTTGAATATTTAAAATATTAAAATCTGCATTGGAAGCCAATTTAGTTTGTTTACTGCCCGGTACAAACAATGCATTTCCATGTAACGAAATTTCGACCTTCCATTTTCCAAGATCCTTGGCAGACGAGAACCAGCCTGCACTGGACTGTATTGCAGCAGCTTCCGCTGCGGGGGCGGCAAAATTATCGGCAATCAACAGCATATCTTCAATTAAAAGGTCCTGATCGCTTTGGGCATTTGTAAATCCGAAAGCTAAAAGCAGGCTAATAAACAAGAGGTTTTGGAATATGTTTTTCAAGTTATTTGGTTTTAAGTTCGAGTAAAAATACTAAAAATACGTTCTGAAAAAATATGAATTATGAAATTTGCTTAAAATCAAAAAAAAAGCCCACGTTATTACGTGGGCTTTAAAGATTTATTATGCATCTATATTGGCATATACCGCATTTTTTTCGATAAACTCTCTTCTTGGGGGAACCTCATCACCCATCAGCATTGAGAAGATCCTATCGGCTTCACTGCTGTTATTGATGTTCACCTGGCGTAATTTCCTGAATTCAGGATTCATGGTGGTATCCCATAATTGTTCGGCATTCATTTCACCCAAACCTTTATAACGCTGAATTTGAACCCCGCCACTAAAACTTTCTGCAATGGCATCCCGTTCTTTATCACTCCAGGCATATTGTTTTTTCTGACCTTTTTTAACTAAATAAAGAGGCGGAGTCGCTATGTAGATATGGCTGTTTTCAATAAGCTCTTTCATATAGCGAAAAAAGAAAGTAAGGATCAAGGTTTCAATATGGCTACCATCCACATCGGCATCACACATAATCACAACCTTATGGTATCGCAATTTTGACAAGTTCAACGCCTTGCTATCTTCCTCTGTTCCTATGGTTACACCCAGTGCAGTGTAAATATTTTTTATCTCTTCATTGTCAAAAACGCGGTGAGTCATGGCTTTTTCAACATTCAGAATTTTACCACGTAGCGGTAAAATAGCTTGAAAATTCCTGTCTCTTCCTTGTTTGGCAGTTCCACCTGCCGAATCTCCCTCTACCAGGTAGACTTCACATTTTGTAGGATCCTGTTCTGAACAGTCGGACAATTTTCCTGGCAATCCGCCTATGCTCATAACGCTTTTACGCTGCACCATCTCACGGGCTTTTTTAGCGGCATTACGGGCCTGGGCGGCAAGGACAACTTTTTCTACTATGATTCTGGCATCACCGGGGTTTTCTTCAAGGTAATTTTCCAACATCTCAGAAACGGCCTGAGAAACTGCCGCTGTAACTTCTCTGTTACCTAATTTCGTTTTGGTTTGACCCTCAAATTGGGGTTCTGCAACTTTTACCGAAATAATGGCTGTTAAGCCTTCCCTAAAATCGTCTCCCGTGATCTCAAATTTTAGCTTATCCAACATACCTGAAGAATCGGCGTATTTTTTCAAGGTTGTGGTAAGTCCTCTTCTAAATCCGGCAAGATGCGTACCGCCTTCGTGAGTATTGATATTGTTTACATAAGAATGAAGATTCTCTGTAAAAGAAGTGTTGTAAACCATGGCAACTTCTACCGGAGTTCCATTCTTTTCACCTTCCATGGAAATCACATCAGAAATTATAGCTTCCCGGGTTCCATCCAGAAATTTTATAAATTCTTTTAAACCTTCATCTGAATGAAAAGTTTCGGAAAAATATGACCCATCTTCCTGCACCTGACGTTCATCTGTAAGAGTAAGGGTAATACCTTTATTCAAATATGACAATTCACGCATTCTGCTTGCCAAAGTATCATAATTAAATTCGGTAGTTTGGTCAAAAATACTTGGATCTGGTTTAAAGATAATAACGGTACCTCTCAA
>JBBRGD010000025.1:0-12314 GCA_038241065.1 Flavobacteriales bacterium | reverse complement strand
TTTTCAACGAATTACCAAAATATCGCTACACCTTTCTTAACATACTTTCCGAAAAAAAATATTATAAATTGATCTTGTTGAGCAACACCAATGAGTTACACATAAATTGGGTTATAGAAAATATCCCGTTTTATGAAGAATTTATTGCTTGTTTTGACGCGTTTTATTTTTCTCACGAAATAAATTTCAGGAAACCGGATTCGGAAATTTATGAATTTGTACTTGAAAAGCACAATCTAAAACCCGAAGAATGCCTTTTTATTGACGATACCAAAGTAAACACCGAGGCGGCGGCTGCTCTGGGAATACACACCTGGAATATTGATCCTGCAATGGAGGATATTATCGACATATTTACCACAAATAATAAATTGTTTTGATATATCTCTTGCTCAGTATTTTATCGTCGAGTTTCATTTTTGTTCTTTTTAAATTATTTCAAAAGTTTGGTTTAAATACGTTCCAGGCGATTGTATTCAACTATTTTATCGCCTGCACTGTGGGTTATTTCGTTTTTATAAAAGAAATTGAAATTGCCCAAATTCCCTTAAAACCCTGGTTTCCTGGAACATTAATTTTGGGTGTATTGTTTATTGCTGTTTTTTATCTGGCCGCGATCACCGCTCAGCGTAGCGGACTTTCGGTTGTTTCTGTAGCTACAAAAATGTCGGTTGCCATTCCTGTTTTATTTGGCATCTTATATTTCAAAGAGAGTTCCGGCATTGTAAAAGTTATAGGGATTGTCCTGGCTTTGGCGGCCGTTTATTTAACCTCCCTAAAAAGCAGTAAGGGGATAGCAATAAAAAAGGAAAACCTGATATTTCCGATTTTGGTTTTTTTGGGAAGCGGAATAATTGATACCAGCCTAAAATTTTTGGAATCCAGCTATGTAAACAAAACCGATGTGGCTCTTTTCTCTTCTACCATTTTTTTTGTCGCAGGAACTATTGGGACCGGAGCTTTGGTTGTTCAGGGTTTTATGGGTACATTGAGAATTACAGGCAAAAATATTTTGGGAGGGATCTCATTGGGAATACCAAACTTTTTTTCGATCTATTTTTTGGTAATGGCTTTAAGGAGTGAAGGATTTGAAAGTTCCTCCATTTTTACAATCAATAATGTCGCTATTGTATTGGTTTCTACGATTCTGGGAATTGCGTTGTTCAGAGAAAGGTTAATTCCCAAAAACTGGATTGGAATTGCACTGGCCATTATCAGTATTTTACTGGTTGCCAACGGCTAAATTAAATCGATTTGAAAGACACTTATAAATGCATTTCAAAAGCTTCGGAAGAAGTTCTGTTCAAAGATAAAAACTCAAAGTTTTTCGGTAATGCATTCCCGGTAACTACCGAGGAGGAAGCTAAAGTACATATTGAGGATTTAAAGAAAAAACATCACCAGGCAAGACATTGGTGCTATGCATGGAGAATCGGCAAGGAAAACCACCAATTTAGGGCGAATGATGATGGTGAACCCTCAAATACAGCCGGAATGCCTATTTACGGGCAAATCCAATCTTTTGATGTCACCAATATTTTGATAGTTGTAGTGAGGTATTATGGCGGGATAAAACTAGGAGTAGGCGGCCTGATAAACGCCTATAAAACCACTGCCCAAATGGCATTGGAAAACAGTAAAGTTGTCAAGAGAACCATAGATGAGGTTTTTGTGATAAAATTTGATTATCCCGAGATGAATCTGGTGATGAGAATAATTAAGGAGCATGATTTGAACATCATTAAACAAAAGCTGGAATTGGATTGTGAGATCCATATTTCGGTAAGAAAAAAACTCTCAGAAGAAATTTTTAAAAAATTTGAGGCGATCTATAAAGTTGAAATAAAAAATTTAGAAGATTAATTCTCCAGCTTGTCCAAAATATATTCAGGGCACCGAATTGGGCGTTTTGTTTTTGCATCCATAAAAACCAAAATCGTGTTAGCCGTTGTTATCAGTTCATTTTCCTGATTATAGACGGCATAATTAAATTCAATTTTAACCCGGGGAATTTTATTTAAATTGGTTTCAATTCTTAAAATATCGTCAAATTTTGCAGGTTTAATAAATTTAAATTCCATTTCATAAACCGGAAGCATAACTCCCTGCTCTTCCATAGATTTATAGGACACCCCAAATTGATCAAGCCAATCTAAACGGGCAATTTCAAGATATTGGGCATAATTGCCGTGATGTACGACTCCCATTTGATCGGTTTCGGAATATCTGACTTTAACATAGGTTTGTTGTCTTTTCATAAGAAATAAATCTGTTTTTTAAAATTGCTTTTTGTACATTCATTGCCAGAAGGAAGTATGCATAAAATTTTCTTAAAAGTCAAGAGCAAAATGACTTTTTTATTAGATATTTTGTTCACATATTTGTTCTTCCGAAATTTGTAGGAGAATATTTTTCCAACAACTTTAGGGCTAACTACTAACCAATACTAAACCAAATTTATAGCATGTCAAAAACTGCGCAATCAGTTTGGAATAGCTGTCTAGCTTTTATCAAAGATAACATAACCCCACAAGCCTACAAAACCTGGTTCGAACCCATACAAGCAGTAAAACTTACAGATTGTGCTTTGAGTATACAAGTTCCTTCCAAATTTTTTTATGAATGGCTGGAAGAGCATTACGTAAAATTGTTGAAGGTTTCCCTTACCAAGGAGTTAGGTGAAAAAGCCAAATTGGTTTATGTGATCAAGATGGAAAATACCTACGGGAACAAACTTCCATTTACAGAAAAAATTCCAAGTACCCAGCGAAGCCATATGGTTTCACAAGAAGTGGATGTTCCAGTAAAAAGCAAAAGCGCAGAACTAAGAAATCCATTTATCATTCCCGGAATCAGGAATATAAAAATAGAGTCTCAACTAAACCCAAATTATAATTTCGAGAATTTCCTTGAAGGCGATTCAAACCGTTTGGCTCGATCGGCCGGGCTGGCAGTTGCCAATAAACCGGGTGGAACTTCATTTAATCCATTGCTTATTTTTGGAGGGGTTGGGTTAGGGAAAACACATTTGGGTCACGCTATTGGGGTTGAAATTAAAGATAAACATCCTGAAAAAACCGTCCTTTATATCTCTGCTGAAAAATTTACGCAACAATATATAGAGTCTGTAAAGAAGAACAACCGGAATGATTTTATTCACTTTTATCAGATTATTGACATCCTTATTGTAGATGATATTCAACTGCTTTCTGGAAAAGTAGGAACACAAGATGTGTTTTTCCATATTTTCAACCATCTGCACCAAAATGGAAAACAGGTAATTTTAACAAGCGATAAAGCTCCCGTGGATATGCAGGATATAGAGCAACGCTTGTTGTCACGGTTTAAATGGGGACTTTCTGCAGAGCTTCAGAACCCTGATTTTGAAACTCGTGTTTCCATTATAAAAAACAAATTATACAGGGATGGGGTAGAAATGCCCATAGATATTGTTGAGTTTTTGGCAAATAACATCAAGACCAATATCAGGGAACTGGAAGGGGCAATTATTTCACTTATCGCTCATTCGTCTTTTAATAAAAAAGATATCACTCTGGAACTGGCAAAAAAGATAGTAGATAATTACGTAAAAAACACCAAGCGGGAAGTATCTATAGATTACATTCAAAAAATTGTGAGTGACTATTTCCAGATGGATGTGGAAACACTGCAATCTAAAACCCGTAAACGCCATATTGTTCAAGCCAGGCAATTGGCTATGTTTTTCGCCAAAAAATTCACAAAAGCTTCCTTGGCAAGTATTGGAAGTCAAATAGGAAAACGCGATCACGCTACGGTTCTTCACGCCTGCAAAACGGTAAATAATCTTGCGGCTACCGATAAACAATTCAAAAAGTTTGTTGAAGATCTCAATAAAAAACTAACCTTATAATATTCAAATATTATATTTATGAAAACCAACGTTTTGATGGTGTGTCTGGGTAATATTTGCCGGTCACCTTTGGCCGAAGGAATTCTAAAATCCAAGGTTAATTCGGATAAAGTTTACGTGGACTCTGCCGGTACTGGGGATTATAATATAGACCAAATCCCAGACTCCCGTTCTATTGCAGTTGCAACGCGTTATGGCCTGGACATCTCCAACCAACGTGGAAGGCAATTTCAATCTGAAGATTTTGACAGATTTGATCTTATTTACGTAATGGACAGGTTCAATTTTGCTGATGTTATTTCCCTGGCGAGAAATGAAGAAGATAGAGGAAAGGTGAATCTTATTTTAAACGAAGTTTTTCCCGGAGAAAATGTCGATGTTCCCGATCCCTACCAGGGAGGTGAACAGGGTTTTGAAAATGTTTACATGATGTTGGAAGAGGCCTGCGAAATTATTGCAACCAAACTTATGGACACCTAACTTTTTATTTTTCTGAATTAAATTACAATTTTCAATCTTCATGGCTCACACACCCTTTCAGTATTCTGGTAAATTATATTTAATTCCTACTACTTTAGGGGAATCAAATCCAATGGAAGTTCTTCCCATTTCAATTACTAAAATAATTGAAAAAGTAAATTATTATATTGTTGAAAACGAAAAGACCGCCAGAAAATCTATAAAACAAGTCGTTCCTGAAAAAAGTCAGCCACTATTAAAATTGAGTATTCTCAATAAATTTACCGAAAAAAGTATGCTGTCTTCCTTTTTAGACCCTTGCAAAGAAGGTGTTGATGTTGGACTTTTAAGTGAAGCTGGATGTCCGGGAATAGCTGATCCCGGGGCTGAAATAGTTAAGATTGCACACCAAATGGGGATTCGGGTTATCCCAATGGTTGGCCCTTCTTCCATTTTACTTGCTATGATGGGAAGCGGGATGAACGGGCAGAGTTTTACATTTCACGGGTATCTTCCCATAGACAAGAAAGACAGGAAACACGAGCTTAAAAGTCTCGAGCGAATTTCTTTAGAAAAAAATCAGGCACAAATATTTATTGAAACACCTTACCGAAATAACAATTTACTGGAAGACATGAAACAAATCCTGAATCCCGCAACACAACTTTGCATTGCTTGTGATTTAACTTTGTCTTCAGAAATTATTGTGACTAAATCTATTTCCGATTGGGGGAAAACAAAAGTAGACCTCCATAAAAGGCCTACTATTTTTGTGATTCAGAAAGAGCTTTAAGCCCTTTCAAAAATGGCTTTTGCTTTTCTTTCAGGTTGTATGAAGGAGGTGTCGTACCCACCGAATTTCTTTATATAATGTCCAATAGTAGTTCCAAAAGCATCGCTAAAGGAATTGGCGCCCCAACTTCTCAAATATTTTTTGACGCTTCCCGGTCCGGCCAAATGTGCTGCTGCCAGAATCCCGGATTCGGTGATCTCAATTCCATTGATGGTTTTTCCTGAAAATCGGGCGATATCCCTTATTAAAATCCATTTGTTCCTGGAGGCATTGGCATAAAATGCCGCTTCCTGAAGCTCTGGGGTTTCTAAGAATAATTTGGCATCACGTATCCCAATTAAACTCAAAGTACCTTTTCCAAATTGATATTTTCCCAAATATCCATATTGATTCACAATTTTGTAATTCCCGCGGGATTCTTTAAAAGCTACCGCTTCCTTAAAACCAATATAGGATTTCCCTAATTTGGGAATACTCTTTATTACAGGTTCTTCAAATAAGGCGTTTTCCTCTAAAGAGGGAACTGTGGATTCAAAAGTGTCATTTGTGGAGGTAGCGTACATATCTAAATTTGCAACTTTTTTTGTTGAAAAACTTAAAAATATAAAACCAGCTACGACAGGCAGAACTGAAAATTTTACAATTTTCCTTCTCATAATTTATAGATTCTGAAAGGTTGATGGTCAACTTGACCCCTCTCAATTTCGCCGTGCAAAGATACAACAATTTTTAATAAATTGATTTACAGACTGTTAAACAATTACTAAAGAATTTCAGCCCTCTTAAAACCTGGTAAATATCTAAAAATGAATAATTCGCCAGGTAAAATAATAAATGAATAAGACTGTATTTACCTGTTAATTCCCTGTTGATTTATCCATCGCACATAAGCCTGCTTATTCCGGTTGTGCCGGGCTAAAGTTTCGGCAAATTTGTGATAGCCGAATTTTTCAACATCGGCCACGAAAAAGAAATATTTGTGGACCTCATAATTAAGAACTGCATCTATGGAAGAAATATCCGGCATTGCAATAGGGCCGGGAGGTAATTCTTTGTATAAATATGTATTGTAAGGAGAATTTATAGTCAAATCTTTATATAATACCCGTTTTATAACTGTGTCAAAATCCCCTTTTTGGAGTTTTAAGGCGTAAATCACGGTGGGATCGGCATCCAGTTTCCAGCCATTTTTATAACGGTTCATATAAACCCCTGCTACTCTTGGACGTTCATCTACTTTTGCTGTTTCTTTTTGAATTATTGATGCTATTACGGTGACTTCAGAAGGAGTTAAATTGATTTCCTTTGCCTTTTCCAAACGCTCCGGTGTCCAGAAAATTTGATATTCCTTTAACATTCTATCCCGATATCCTTCCGCTGAAGTATTCCAATAAAACTCATATTGATTTGGAATATACATGGAAAGGGCATTGGCATCGGTAAAATTGTTTTGCGACAGGAATTCTGAATCTCTCATCGCTTGAATCAAGTCTGAACTATCTGCTTCAATTTGAGTTGCAATCCTTCCTGCAAGGTTTTCCAATCGTTCCTGATTGTTAAAAATCACACTAACAGGAATGCTCCGGCTTCTTAAAACCTTGACAATTTGATAGTTGTTCATGTTTTTTTCAAGTACAAACTTCCCGGCTTTCACTTTTGAGGAAAAATCCATTTTTTGAGCAACAAGATCAAAAGCATCCAAATCCTTTAAGATTGGTTTTAAGCTGTCCAGAACGCGTTGATAATTTGCACCTGTAGGAATAAAAACCGCAGTGGTTTTGTCTTCAAAAATCGTATTTGGAGAAAAAATGTTGTTGTAAATAATATAGCTGAAAATACCCAGGGCAAAAAGGCCAAAAAGAGCGGTAACCAAAAGAATTTTTTTAATGTACATTATTGATCAGTTGATATAATATCTCGTTTTTAAATTTTCCGCCTGCTATCACCCAATCTTTTTTAATCCCAACCTTCTCAAATTTATTTTTTTCGAAAAGCTTAATACTTGCGAGATTATTATCAATCACATTAGCATAAACCTGATGCAGATCAAGGTGCGTGAAACAGTAATTACAAATTAAAGTCAGCACTTCGTCACCGTAACCTTTCCCTCTTTCGGTTTCATTGACAATTAAAATTCCTAACGCCGCCCTCCGGTCTTTTGGTTCAAAGTCAAAAACATCAATTAAGCCTATCGGGTTATTTTCCAGATCGCAAATCATCAATCGCAACTGCTTGACTTCATAAATATCCCTGTGTGAATTCTGTAAATATTTTTTGATTAAATACCGTGAATAAGGTACCCGTGTAGCACTTATTTCCCAAAATTTTTCAGAATTTTCCACTTCCACAACAAAATCGAGATCTTCAGGTTCCAATGCCCTTAAATAAACTTTATTTCCCCTTAAAGTCAGCATTCTATTACTCCCTTAAACACATTCCTTGTGGGTCCCGTAAGCCAGATATTCTTATAGTTTTTTCCTTCTTTTTCAAAAGAAACGGTTAATTTTCCTCCGGGAGTTTCAAGATGCACGGTTGTAGCCTGGGTTTTTCCAACTGCATGAACTGCAAGTGCCACTGCTGTTACCCCGGTACCGCAGGAAAAAGTTTCATCTTCTACTCCGCGTTCGTAGGTGCGTACCAAAAAGGAATCCTCCCCTGTTTGCTGCACAAAATCTACATTTGTTCCTCCGTTGCTTTCATATTTATCTGAATACCGAATAATTGCACCTTCTTTTTTGACATCTATATCCCCAACTTCTTCTGAAAATAAAATGTGGTGAGGAGACCCTGTATCTATAAATAATTCCTTTTCATTTAAATTTTCAGATGAAATATCCCTCATTTTCAGGCTTACAATCCCATCTTTTACAATCCCTTTATGTTGACCATCTATCGCACTAAAAACAGTTTCGTTTTCAAAGACCCCCAAGGACTTGGCGAATGCCACTAAACATCTTCCTCCATTGCCGCACATACTGCTTTGATTTCCATCGGAATTATAATATACCATTTTGAAATCCTCCTGATGATTTACCGACTTTTCCAATAAAATAAGACCATCGGCTCCAATTCCAAACCGGCGATGGCATAATTTATGGATGAGATTGGTATCATTCTTGGGGAAAGATGCAATACGGTTATCAATCATTATAAAATCGTTTCCTGTTCCGTGGTATTTATAAAAATTGAGTTTCATATGCAGATTCTTATTGTTTTTTATAGGTCATATGTAATTCGCATATCTTCATCGGTGTTTGAATCGTGTTTCCGTTATGCTCATTTCATAGCTTTATTTGAACAAGCCAAAGGTACAACAATATGACATATTTCAACATTGTTAATAGCCCGTTAAAGATTAGCAGAAAGAATTTGAAAACTTTAATTTTAGAATAACATCTTCAAAAAAACATTAAAAATAACATGAAAAATTTTGCAACATTATTAATAATTTCAATGCTGGGAGGGGTTCTCACATTAGCTTCTTATAAATTATTTATTGAAGAAAACCATCCATTCTTTCAGGATAAAACTATTACCGAAAACAAATCCGGGATTTTACCCGTTTCTTATGATTCCAATTTATACGGCACCAATGCCGATTTTACTGAAGCTGCTGAAAAGACGGTACATGCGGTTGTTAACGTAAAGAATTTGGCAGTTTTTAATAAGCCCAGCAGCATTTGGGAATATTATTATTATGGTCAGAATAGCGGGAAAATTTTACAGGGCGTAGGTTCCGGAGTTATTATTTCTCCTGATGGTTATATTATTACAAATAATCACGTTATTTCCGGCGCAAGTGAAATTCAAGTGACATTAAATAACAATAAGAATTACAAAGCAGATGTTATTGGTATAGATCCTAAGGCAGACATTGCTCTTATAAAAATAGATGCCATGGATTTGGATTTTCTTGTCTTCGGAAATTCAAATGAGATCAAATTAGGGGAATGGGTATTGGCAGTTGGAAATCCCTTTAACTTGACTTCTACTGTAACGGCTGGAATTATCAGCGCTAAGGCCCGGGATATCAATTTAAATGATGGTTCCCCACAATCGTTTATTCAGACTGATGCTGCCATAAATCCTGGAAACAGCGGTGGTGCATTGGTAAATATAAATGGTGAGTTAATAGGTATCAATTCAGCCATCACCTCCCAAACAGGAAGTTATATAGGATATAGTTTTGCCATTCCTTCTAACAACGCACGTAAAATTGTAGAAGATATTATGGAATATGGCGATGTGCAGCAGGGCATTTTAGGAATTCGCGGAAGTGATATGGATGCAGCAATTGCAAACCAATTTGATATCAACACAAGCCAGGGAGTATTTGTTGCTGCTGTAGATTCAGAAAGTGGGGCCGCAATAGCAGGAATCAAGACTGGAGATGTAATAAAACAAATAGACAATATAGAAATCAGGAAAATGTCTGATCTAACCGGTTATATCAACTCAAAAAGACCTGGTGAAACCGTAGTAGTAAGTCTATTTAGAAAAGGAAATGAGAGCAAAGTAGAAGTAAAATTGACCAAATATGAAACTTTCCTAATTGAACCAATTGGGTTGGAGATAACCAATGCTTCTGAGAAAGATCTCGAGGAGTTTAAAACCAAAAATGGGGTAAAAGTTGTTGGAACTATCAAAGCTGAAAAACAATACCAGGCCTTATTAGGAGTAATAATTTCAAAAATTGACGGCAGGAATGTTTTCAATATTGCGGGTGTAAAAAAGATTGTAAATTCAAAAAAAATATCAGAATCCATAAGCGTCACTTTTCTAAACCAACAAGGGGAAGAACAAACCTATATCTGGAGGTAAACATTTCAACCTTGGGCAAAATAGATGCCGTTGTACTTGAAAAAAGAGCTTCACTGTTAAGGAATCTCTCCCTTCACGTTGATTTTTCGGGAACAGTTTCCATCGATGTGGAAAATTTGGCATTAATTATCAATGGAACTAAGGATTATATAATTTCAACAGATAAACCGGAAGATATAGATTATACAAAATACGGGATTGAAGTTGCACTTATTATTGATAACACGGGCGCCTTTAGAGATAAAGAGGAATTAAGCAGACATTTGACTGCAAAGGGATACTCAAAGGTTTTGCTTACCACTCCCGGAAAAGGGGTTCCAAATATTGTTTAGGGGGTAAATCATAAACAATACAATCCAGATACCGATTCAATATTTTCTGCCGCCTCGTTTACCACCAATGCTATTGTTTCAGTCCTTTATGCAATAGAGGAATTTTTAGAAGTGGTTCGCGGGCATTTAGAAATCATTTATACATATACCAATGACAAAAACCTTGTAGATAATTTAAGACCGTTGCAAGGTAAACATTGAATAAAATTGCACTATAAAATTAATATAAACACTTGTTATTTAGATAGTTAAGTCGTATTTTTGTAGTATGAAATTACAGAAACAGCCCACTTTAGCAGACACAATTTGTGATTTGCGAGCAAGAAAGATAAAAACAACATTTTTTGGTCAAATAAACGAGTTAATCAATTGGGATAGGATCGAAAAATTAATAGATGCTGATTATTCAAAGGGGAAAAGTGTTGTAGGCAAGCCATCCTATAGCGGTTTGCTATTATTTAAAATGTGCCTTTTGCAAAGTTGGTACGGGTTGAGTGATTATGAAGTAGAAGATCGTTTGAATGATAGCATCTCATTCAGTTATTTCTGCGGAATGCATATAGATGAAGTTGCACCAGACCATAGTACTTTAAGTAGATTTAGAACGGCCCTAACCAAAACCAGTACCTTTGAAAAGCTCTTCAGTTCTATCAATGCACAACTAGAAGCTCATAACATTATTGTTAAAAAAGGAATTATAGTCGATGCAAGTGTTGTAGAAACACCACTTCGCCCAAAAGGAAAGACTAATCACAAGGTAACCGAAGATCGTAGTGAAGAAGAGGTAGTAGTTAAAAAGGAGTATGCCGAAAGTGTAGATAAAGATGGCACTTGGTTAAAGAAAAGGGGGAAATATCATTTTGGTTTTAAAAAGCATCATGTTACAGACGATGAGGGACTTGTGTTAGGCGTATTAACCACCACGGCGAGTAAAAATGAGATTGCCAATTTGGAAGAAGTGCTGGAAACAGTGAACATAGATTTACCAAAAGACATTCCATTAAAAGCCGACAAAGGCTATCAATCAAAGAAAAATGCGGAATTATTGAAACAACGAAATCTAAAAAATCATATTCTAAAAAAAGCGTACAAAAATAAACCTTTGACTTGTTGGGAAAAGAAATTTAATAAACTGATAGGCAAAACCAGATTTAAAGTAGAGCGCACATTTGGGGGAATAAAAAGATGGTTTAACGGAGGATTGGCAAGATATCGAGGAATGGAAAAAATGCATACCCAAAACCTGATGGAAGCAATGTGCTATAATTTGTATCGGAGTCCAGGGATAATTGCGTCCAATTGTAAAAATTAGGAAAAAAGAAGCAAAGAAAGGGCCTAAAAAGGCAAAAAATAGAACAAAAGACTACATCTTTTGACAAAAATTAAGCGAAAATCCATCTAAAAAATGGAGATAAATAATTTATTGAATTTTGCAACGGTCTTGATTCCTTAATTAAGTCATTTTTCCTATATTAATCAGGATTTAAACTGATTAGTTACGAATTTGTTTTCTTTGGGGCTTACTTTACGAACGTGGAAAGTTGCCGTTTGCATTTAAAGGTGCAGCACCTCGCTTCTTTAAATCTCAATCTCCCCCCAAACCACCGCATGCTCGCTTGCTGCCTGTTTTTCATTTTTTATGCTATTATAAACCTGCCATGGTGAAGCGTTCTCGGGCCACATGGCTGTCCGAACAACATTTTTCCTTTGGTAGTCAAATACAACAGGATTTTCGGGAAATCATACATCACGTTTTGGCCATCAAATGTACCCAGGGAGTATTGTACTTCGCCTTCCAGTATGTTAAAGGGGTGTATCATAGTTCTTTTTTTTAGTTGTTTTTAAGTTGTCTTCATTTCTGGACACCGGAATAAAAGTTTTCATTTCTTTTGGCTTTTAACATCCAGCTCTTAGCTGTCGCCTGCCAATCTTCAATACGTATTTTCCCTCCCAGCTTCCAGTTTATGCCGTTGTAATAATTATAGAATTTCATCGCTTCGGAATCCGGCCAGTCTTG
>JBBRGD010000024.1:0-12338 GCA_038241065.1 Flavobacteriales bacterium | reverse complement strand
GGTGTTTTTCTATGGTTTTTGGTGAAATAAACAGTGTGTCCGAAATTTCTTTTGTTTTATAGCCTTTACATAAAAGGCCTATAATTTCTTTTTCCCTTCTGGTAAAACTAAAATCTGTGAGATGGCTGTTTTCCACAAAACATTTTTCAACATTGGTTGAATTTGTACCAATCTTTTCTTTAACAAGAAATTTATCTTCATTAAAATGAATTATCATTATAAACTGCTCATCAATCATTTTATCCAGTTTTGAAAAACTTATTTTCGCATTGCGAACTTTATTGTTTTTTAACCGAAGTGCTGTATTAGCAACAGCTTTCATATGTTTCCCGCGCGCAAAATTTCGCAGGCTCGCCTTTACTTTTACCTTGTTCTCACAATCCACAAAATCGGTTAGTTTGAGCCCTTCTGTTTTATGAATTTTAAAGGTCTGTTTAAAAGCATCGTTCATTTCAACAATAAATTCTTGATGCAACAAAACAATCGGGTTTTCCAGAAGGTTAAACAACCCCATAAAAGAATCTTTCCAGTAATTGGATAAGGGCATTTTGGCATCAATATGTTGGATAATTTTTCCGCATAGTTTAATATGAGAAATGGAAGTATAAAAAATCTCATTTACAATCTCACTATAAGACTTTTCAATTTCAGGCTTTGCGGCCTCGTTGGCATACATAATTAAGCAACATTTATTCAAGAAATGAGTCGACTTGAAATTTGCTAAATTCTTGAAGCTTTTATGACTTAAGGAAGTCTGGTCCAATAATATGATATCCGGTAATAATATTAAAGCGGATTGGTATCCGGAATGTATGGAATTTACAGTACTTATATCAAATTCTATACTTAATTCCTCTTTTAAACTGTTTATCAGCACGGCTTGATTGCTAATAACTAAAATTTGTTTTTTATCTGTCTTCATCCGTAAAAAATTAATAATACACAAAAATTACTGCCAAAAAAGACATTTTCAGAAGCTGGTGATTTGGGTACAACGTTCCTTGAGCCGGGGCAACGGCACAAAAAAAATTAATAGGGGATAAACTTTTATACTCCGGTAAAAACCGGCAAAACCATTAAGTGGGGTTTTTTTATATTTTTTTTGGGGGGGGATTGGATAACATTCTTGGGAATATTAAATATAGGGGAAATTACCTATAGTTTAAAAAAAATAAAGTAATATTATCCTGACAAACACCGATCTAAGACTGGGATTTTTATATCATTTTTATAGATTAAAGGTTATTTGAATCCAAATATTCAGATAAATAAGAATTGACATAAAAAAA
This sequence comes from Flavobacteriales bacterium, assembly GCA_038241065.1. Taxonomy (GTDB): domain Bacteria; phylum Bacteroidota; class Bacteroidia; order Flavobacteriales; family Flavobacteriaceae; genus Gillisia. Next base: position 11,049 of record JBBRGD010000024.1, on the reverse strand, counting down.
CCAGAATTCAAAAATCTTCATTTTTAATGTTTTAATCTGTCCTGGATATAATTTTGTTGGATAATAATTCCCGTTGTAAAATCCTGAATATAAAATCCCTGTTAATTAATCGCACCCACGAACCGCTTTCTTTTTAATTTGCAACAGTTTAAGTATCTTTGCAGCTTTGAATAAAAATATGGCTAAAGTTGAGGAAAATATTGAAGTGTTTGGGGCACGGGTTCATAATCTAAAGAATATTGATGTCACCATTCCCCGTGAAAAATTGGTAGTAATTACCGGGCTTTCGGGATCCGGAAAATCTTCTTTGGCCTTTGACACAATTTATGCTGAAGGTCAGCGGCGTTATATTGAGACTTTTTCTTCCTATGCCCGTCAATTCCTTGGCGGACTCGAGCGCCCCGATGTTGATAAAATTGAAGGATTGTCCCCCGTTATTGCAATAGAGCAAAAAACCACCAGCAAGAACCCAAGAAGTACCGTGGGCACCATCACTGAAATTTACGATTTCCTGCGATTGTTGTTTGCCCGTACCGCCGATGCCTACAGTTACAATACCGGCGAGAAAATGGTGAGCTATAACGACGAACAAATAAAGAAGCTAATCCTTGAAGATTTCCACGAAAAACGCATTAGCATCCTAGCACCAGTGGTTCGGTCCAGAAAAGGACATTATCGCGAACTCTTTGACCAAATTGCAAAACAGGGATTTGTAAAAGTTCGGGCAGATGGCGAGGTCCGGGATTTGGTAAAAGGAATGAAATTGGACAGATACAAGATCCATGAGATTGAAATTGTAGTGGACCGTTTAAAGATTGACGAAAATGCCGAAGCCCAAAAGCGACTGGATGACAGCATAAAAACGGCTATGTACCATGGAGATGATGTATTGATGGTTCTGGAACAGGAGAGCGGCGATATCCGTTATTTCAGTCGGAATTTAATGTGCCCCACCACCGGAATTTCCTATCCCAATCCGGAGCCAAACAATTTTTCCTTCAATTCTCCCAAGGGCGCCTGTCCAACCTGTAACGGGATTGGCACGCTTTATAAGGTGAACATAGACAAGCTTATTCCGGACAGGACAAAGTCCATAAAAGCCGGTGCACTTATTCCTCACGGGCCGCAAAAAAAGAATTGGGTATTTTCGCAAATGGAACTTATTGCCGAACGCTTTGATTTTAAACTGAGCGAACCCGTAAATAAAATCCCGCAGGAAGCCCTGGATATGATATTATTTGGCGGAAAGGAAAAATTTTCCAAAGAATCCAAAGTACTCGGGATTACCCGCGATTTTAAAATAGATTTTGAAGGGGTCGCAACTTTTATTGAAACCACTTTCAATACAAATGACTCAACTTCCTTAAAACGTTGGGCAAAAGAATATATGGACAAAATTGTTTGTCCGGATTGCGGGGGAACAAGGTTAAAAAAAGAATCACTCTATTTTAAGATAAATGATCAGAATATTGCCGAATTGGCAGAAAAGGATATTACCGACCTGGCCGATTGGTTTGCAAAGTTAAGCGTCAACTTAACCCATAAGCAACTTCAAATCGCTTCAGAAGTTATCAAGGAGATCAGGACCCGACTTCAATTTTTGTTAGATGTTGGCCTGACGTATTTATCATTAAACCGGGGATCAAAATCCCTTTCCGGTGGGGAAGCCCAGCGCATTCGGTTGGCAACTCAAATTGGTTCCCAGCTCGTAGGGGTTTTATATATTCTGGACGAACCCAGCATAGGCCTGCACCAGCGGGACAACGAAAAACTGATAAATTCCCTGGTTGCACTCCGAGATCTAGGGAATTCTGTAATCGTTGTGGAACACGATAAGGATATGATAGAACGCGCCGACCATGTAATTGATATTGGTCCGCACGCGGGAAAACATGGTGGGGAGATCCTGAGCCAGGGAACCCCTGCTGAAATTAAAGAACACGATACTATTACTGCTGCTTATTTAAACGGGACCAAACAAATTGAAGTACCCAAAGTAAGAAGAAAAGGGAATGGGAATTTTATAACTCTAAGTGGTGCGAGCGGAAACAATCTTAAAAATGTTTCGGTAAAAATTCCGTTGGGAAAAATGATCGCAGTTACAGGAGTATCAGGCAGCGGGAAATCTACTCTAATCAACGAGACCCTCTACCCTATTATGAATGCTTTTTATTTTAACGGAGTAAAAGTTCCAATGCCTTATAAGAGCATTAAAGGGCTGGAACATATAGATAAAGTAATAGACATCAATCAATCCCCTATTGGCCGGACCCCGAGATCGAATCCGGCCACTTATACCGGGGTGTTTTCAGAAATAAGAAATCTGTACGCAAAAACCCCTGAAGCACTTATACGAGGCTATAAACCCGGAAGATTTAGCTTTAACGTAAAAGGAGGGCGTTGTGAAACCTGTCGCGGCGGTGGATTACGGGTTATTGAGATGAATTTTCTTCCGGATGTTTATGTAGAATGCGAAACCTGCCAGGGAAAGCGATTCAATCGGGAAACCCTGGAAATAAGGTACAAGGGAAAATCCATATCAGATATTTTGGAAATGACCATTGATGATTCCATTGGGTATTTTGAACTTATCCCCAAGATTTATCGCAAATTGAAGACCATTCAGGATGTTGGCCTGGGTTATATCACATTGGGACAGCAAAGCACCACCCTTTCCGGAGGAGAGGCGCAGCGAATAAAACTGGCAACCGAGCTTTCAAAACGCGATACCGGGAACACTTTTTATATACTTGACGAACCAACTACCGGCTTACATTTTGAAGATATACGTGTTTTGATGGGTGTTTTGAATAAATTGGCCGATAAAGGAAATACCGTTTTGATAATTGAACACAATATAGATGTCATAAAAATGGCCGATCATATCATCGATATTGGATATGAGGGAGGAAAAAACGGCGGAAAGATAATTGTTTTCGGGACCCCGGAAGAAGTTGCAAAGCATAAAAAGAGTTACACCGCACATTTTTTGAGAAAAGAATTAAAATAAAGTAGATTTAGTAAAATTGAATTATTAAGTTCGTGACCATTATGTTTACTTAATAAGAGTTAAAAAAAAGCCACTAATACAAATATAGATTTTCCGAATGTTGTAACAAATTTTTTAGCCGCTAACCGGCCGGCAGGTTAGCGGCTAAAAAGTGGAATAATAAAATTCTTCCGGGAAGTTCAATAATCCAGCTCTTTTAATACTTTGATAGACCCTTCAAAAATAATTATAAAACACGAAACTTTAATTAATAACGCAATCGATAAAAATTAGAATGAGAGCAAAACAAGGAAATAAAGCCTGGAACGAAATTAAGACTAATGATTCCTGGGCAATTTTTAAAATAATGGGTGAATTTGTAAAAGGTTATGAAAAGCTGAGCCAAATAGGCCCCTGTGTTTCAATTTTTGGTTCTGCACGTACAAAACCAGATCAAAATTATTATTTGTTAACCGAACGAATTGCTAAAAAAATTGTAGATCACGGCTACGGCGTAATTACAGGGGGTGGTCCGGGAATTATGGAAGCAGGTAACAAAGGTGCACACCTTGGCGGTGGGACTTCGGTTGGACTCAACATAGATTTGCCTTTTGAACAACACGACAACCCCTACATCGATGGAGATAAAAGTCTGGATTTCGATTATTTCTTTGTTAGAAAGGTAATGTTTGTAAAATACTCCCAGGGTTTTGTGGTGATGCCTGGCGGATTTGGGACTATGGATGAACTCTTTGAAGCAATTACCCTGATTCAAACCAATAAAGTAGATGCATTCCCAATTATTTTGGTGGGAACCGAATTTTGGGGCGGATTGATAGATTGGATCCGTCGAACAGTTATGGAGTCCTTTGATAATATAAATGAAGCAGATCTGGATCTCATTAAATTAGTTGATACCGAAGATGAGGTGATTGAAATCCTTGACAAGTTTTATGGTGAATACAATTTAAGTCCTAATTTTTAATAAAAACGTAACAAGAAATCCATACTTAAAGTAATTTTAGTTTACGGTAGCTGGTTAAAATATAATCAAAAACAGATCTAAATTAGTAAAAATGGAATAGTTTATGTTAAAAATAGATGTTGGAATAACCAGGTTAAAAAAATATCTGACTTTTATCTAAAATAAAAACTGAGTACTGCTTCACTTTATGCGTTTTAGGCACTCTTTATTTTATAAACTGATTAGTTACAAAATATAGAACTGGTTTTAAAGATGTTTTTTTCTTTAATTATCGTTAATCTGGAATTCAATTCGTTTATTAATTAATTTCAATAGTAAGTTGAATATCAAATTTTTTCTTTTTTTGGCAATCGGATGTTTATGGGCAAATCCAGGATTTGGGCAAAGCAGCATGAATATTACCGCTGTTTTAAATGATTCTACGCATACTTTCGATATACGGCAGGAAATTGAATATGAAAATACAAGTTCAATAGAGCTTTCCGTAATTTATTTAAATGATTGGGCCAATAGTTTTAAGGACAAAACCACCCCGCTGGCACACAGGTTTGCCGAGGACTATTTAAGGCGGTTTCATTTTGCAAGACCTGAAGAAAGAGGATTTACCAAGATTTACAGCATTACAAATAAAAATTCGGTTAACTACACCTGGAACAGGCCCGGGGGCCTTCCGGATATTATTCGGGTAACTTTGGAGCAACCTTTACCTCCCGGCGAAAAAGTGTCTATCCAATTATTATATCAGGTTAAAATTCCTTCAGAAAAATTCACAAAATACGGGTATGACGATCAGGGTAATTTTAAACTCAAATACTGGTACATTACCCCGGCCGTATTTAATGGTAAATGGCAAATTTATAGTGATAAAAATTTACGCGATCAGTTCACCGCTCCCGTCAGTTTAAAGATAAAATTATCGACCCGTCCCTATTTATATGTGGCTTCCCCGCTTAAAATGGACCGCATGGTGACAGAAGATAAATTCAAAACCACTTATTTATCGGGAGAAAATATAGTTTCATCAGAGTTATACCTCACCAAAACATTTGAATTTGAAGTATTCGATGTTAATTCAAAAGATGTATTAACCAACCTGGAAGATGATGGCCTGATAGTAGGAATGAAAGGTTATGTATTAAATAGGATTCTTAAATTCCTGGAAATTCGGCTTGGCCCTTATCCACATAAATCCATGATGGTAACCAAGGAGGATTACAACACAAATCCGGTTTACGGATTAAATCAGTTACCCGGTTTTTTAAGACCCTTCCCGGATGGATTTCAATATGATATTAAGCAGTTAAAAGTTATTACCGCAAATTATCTAAGGAATACTGTTTTTTTAAATCCCAGGGAGGATCAATGGGTCTATGATGCAATTCAAATTTCCCTGATGAAGGATTATGTCGATCTATACTATCCAAAAATGAAGCTTTTGGGAAGTTTTAGCAACATTATTGGAATTCGGTGGTTACACGCTGCCGATCTTGAATTCAATGATCAATACTCTTTACTCTATTTGCATATGGCGCGAATGGATATGGATCAACCTCTTCGTATTGCTCAGGATTCCCTTGTAAAATTTAATTCAAATATATCCAATACATATAAGGCCGGAGTAGGTTTAAACTATATTGATGATTTCCTGGGTGGAGAAGAAGTAAAGAATTCAATTTCAGAATTTTATGAAGAGTATCTTTTAAAGTCTGCCAGTGAAAAGGACTTTGTCCGTATTTTACAAAAAAATTCTGAAAAGGACCTCAATTGGTTTTACGAGGATTACGTTTCTACCAATAAAAAAATAGATTTTAAGATCAAAAAGGTTACTAAAACCGCCGATTCTTTAGAAGTAACCATAAAGAATAAACGAGACAATAATATGCCGGTTTCCTTATATGGCCTTAAGGATGGAAATATAGTTTTTAAAACCTGGGTTGAAGATATTGATGAAACCAAAAAGATTAGCATACCCAGAGACAGCATAGAAAGGCTGGCATTAAATTATGAAGGAATCATCCCTGAAGTAAATCAGCGCAATAATTACAAGGGAGTAACAACCTTATTTAATAAACCAATTCAATTTAGATTGCTTCAGGATATTGAAGACCCCCATTACAATCAAATGTTTTTTATGCCGGAGGTAGATTACAACCTGTATGACGGTATTTCTATAGGACCTAAATTGTATAATAAAACCCTTTTAAACAGAAATTTCAATTATAAAATATCTCCAAAATTTGGTTTCAACAGCAAAACAATTGTGGGATCAGCCTCTATAAGCAACACCCATTATTTTGAGAATCAAACTTTATACGCGCTGGTATATGGGATCAGTGGCAATCGTTATTCTTATGGTTATGATTTGTTTTACCGGAAATCTTCTCCTTTTATGGGATTTTATTACCGGAATTCAAATCTAAGGGATAATGAGCGCCAAAGACTTTTAATTAGAAACGTTAATGTGAAACGGGATAACAACCCTGTAAATCCTGTAAAACAACCGGATTATAATGTAGTAGACATAAGTTACAGATATAGCGATACAAATTTGGTGGATTATATTTCAGGAAGTCTTGATTATCAAATAGCGAAAAATTTCAGCAAAATTGCATTGAATCTGGAGTATAGAAAACTTTTCAGAAATAACCGTCAAATGAATTTAAGGTTTTATGCAGGGACCTTTTTATATAATGACGAGGAGGATAATGATTTTTTTAGTTTTGCTCTGGATCGCCCTACCGATTATCTTTTTGATTATAATTACTACGGAAGAAGCCAGGACAGTGGTCTTTTCAGTCAGCAAATTATTCCTGCAGAAGGCGGGTTTAAATCCCAACTGGAACCTGAATTTGCAAACCAATGGATCTCAACGGTGAATGCCAGCACAAATATCTGGAAATGGATTTTTGCCTACGGCGATGCAGGATTAGTTAAGAACAAGGGAGACAAAGCAAAATTTTTATATGATTCCGGGATACGCGTGAGCATGGTAGCCGATTATTTTGAATTGTACTTCCCGGTATATTCTAATTTAGGCTGGGAAATTGGCCAAAAAAATTACGACCAAAAAATAAGGTTTATTGTTACCTTAGACATCAATACTCTTATTCGATTATTTACCAGGGAATGGTATTAACTAAGATTTAACTGTAGATATTAAGCACTTAAATTTCGCCGAAAATTATCAGGAGCATTATACAATTCGTAATTTTATCTTGATTTTATTACTATTATTATAAAATTTACAATCATTTCAGCCAATTCAGAATTAAATCTAAAAATATTGAACAATTGACGAATTGCATTTATGCTTAGTTTTTGTTATATTTGTTTTTATTCAACGCATTTATTCAAACTAATTCCATGCAAATCGAAACACCATCAAAAAAATCCATTTCATTTGAAGACTTTAAAACGGAGGTTTTAAAGGATTATAAAATTGCTGTCACCAGCCGGGAATGTAGCTTGCTTGGAAGACGGGAGGTGCTAACAGGAAAAGCAAAATTTGGTATTTTTGGCGATGGAAAGGAAATCCCTCAACTAGCTCTGGCTAAAGCATTTAAAAATGGAGATTTCAGATCCGGGTACTATCGTGATCAAACCTTTATGATGGCCATTGGGGCATTAAGCATCGAGAATTTTTTTGCAGGTTTGTACGCCGATTCTTCAATTGAAAACGAACCTATGTCTGCCGGAAGGCAAATGGGCGGGCATTTTGGTACTCATAGTTTAAATGAAGACGGAAGTTGGAAAAATTTGATGTTGCAAAAAAACTCTAGTGCCGATACCTCCCCTACTGCCAGCCAAATGCCCAGACTTTTAGGTTTGGCGCAGGCATCAAAAATTTACAGAAATGTAGGTGGGATCAATGCGGAAAAATTTTCGGATAATGGAAATGAGATCGGCTGGGGAACTATTGGAAACGCCAGCACCAGCGAAGGTCATTTTTGGGAAACCATCAATGCTGCAGGAGTGTTGCAGGTGCCAATGGTAATTAGCGTTTGGGACGATGAATATGGAATTTCGGTACACGCAAGGCATCAAACCACAAAAGAAAATATCTCCGAGATCCTGAAAGGTTTTCAAAGAGATGAAGAAAATAAAGGATACGAAATTATAGTTGTAAACGGCTGGGATTATGCAGCCCTGATTGAAGCTTACGAAAAAGCGGCTGAAATTGCACGGGGATCACACACTCCCGTTTTAATTCACGTCAGGGAACTTACCCAACCTCAGGGTCATTCCACCTCCGGATCACATGAACGCTACAAAAATGAAGATCGTCTGGCCTGGGAACACGAATTTGACTGTAATGTCAAATTCCGGGAATGGGTTATTCAGAACAATTTTTCCACCCGGGAGGAGTTGGAAGACATAGATCAAGAAATAAAAAAACAAGTTAGGGATGGAAAAAAAGCAGCCTGGACTGCTTACACCCAACCAAAAGTCAAAAAGCAGAAGGAACTTCTTCCACTTTTGGAAAACGCAGCTGAAAGCAGCGATAAAAAAGATGCGATTCTATCCTTAAAAAATGAACTTGCTAAAATAAAAGACCCGATAAAGAAGGAACTTTTGATTACTGCCAGAAAGAGCCTTCACAATTTGATAGGATCAAAAAGCGATGCAAAAATGCAGTTGATTGACTGGATTGAAGCTTATACCTCAGAATCTCAAAGTGAATACAGCAGTAATCTTTACAGTGAGTCTAAACATAATGCATTGTCAATTAAAGAGGTGAAACCAACCTATTCCAATGAAGCCCGGCAGGTAGATGCCAGAATTATACTTAGGGATAATTTTGACAAAATATTTGAAACCTATCCCGAAACCTTGATCTTTGGAGAAGATACCGGCAAGATTGGCGATGTGAACCAAGGTTTGGAAGGACTTCAGAACAAATATGGTTCCCTTCGGGTGGCCGATACCGGAATTAGGGAAGCGACAATTTTGGGCCAGGGAATTGGAATGGCTATGAGAGGTTTAAGACCAATTGCCGAAATTCAATATTTAGACTATATCCTTTATGCGCTTCAAACCATGAGTGACGACCTTGCAACCCTTCAGTATCGCTCAAAAGGGAAACAAAAAGCCCCGCTTATTGTAAGAACACGCGGCCACAGATTGGAAGGGATCTGGCACAGCGGATCGCCTATGGGAGCTCTTGTTCATTTATTGCATGGAATCCATATTCTTGTTCCAAGAAATATGACCAAAGCTGCAGGATTTTATAATACCTTATTGGAAGGCGATGAGCCTGCATTGGTAATAGAATGCCTGAATGGATACAGATTAAAAGAAAAACTTCCGAATAATTTTGGGAAATTTAAAACGCCTATAGGTGTTGTTGAAACCATCAAAGAAGGAACAGATATTACTTTGGTATCTTATGGTTCTACCTTAAGACTGGTGGAAGAAGCCGCAGGGGATCTGGAAGAAATGGGAATCCATGCAGAAATCATCGATGTGCAATCCCTGCTTCCGTTAGATATCAATAAAGACATAGTAAAGAGCGTTGAAAAAACCAACAGGCTTTTGGTGATAGATGAGGATGTTCCTGGAGGCGCTTCAGCATATATCCTTCAAAATATTCTGGAGGTGCAAAATGCCTATCTTCATTTAGACAGCAAACCTCAAACCCTGACAGCTAAAGCGCACAGGCCATCTTACGGTACAGATGGGGATTACTTCTCAAAACCTTCTGCCGAAGATATTTTTGAAAAGATCTATGGAATTATGAATGAATCAGATCCGGAACAATATCCTGCTTTGAAATAAAATCTCTTCAGATAAAATTAAAATAAAGGCCACGAATGCACGAATGAAAATTGGTGTATTTCGTGGCTAAACATTCGATTCAAAATTCAAAAATTCAAAATTCAAGACTAAAAAACCCCCTAAATTCTATCTCCTGTCTTCCGTCATATTAAAACATAAAAAAATATTAGTGCATTAGTGGCCTATTTTTTCAATGATAAATTAGACGAAATTATTTATTTTCCGAAATCATCCCCCTGTTTTCAGCGTTGCAATACCCAAAAAATTTTTCTCTTTAATTTGATCTAATTCTGCCTGTGCATTATCCCTTCAAGAACTTTCAGTGTATGTGCAAAGGAAATCTACTCAACTTGTACTTTCAAATGGTTATTGTGCTTGCCCAGAATAAATAAAGACCACGAATGAATATCGGTGTATTTCGTGGCTAAACATTTCGATTCAAAATTCAAAAAATTCAGGACTAAAAAAACCACTAAATTCTATCTCCTGTCTTCCGTCATATTAAAACATAAAAAATATTAGTGCTTTAGTGGCATATTTTTTCAATGATAAATTAGACGAAATTATTTATTTTCCGAAATCACCCCCCTGTTTTAAGCGTTGCAATACCCAAAAAATTTTTCTCTATAATTTGATCTTATTCTGCCTGTGCATTATCCCTTCAAGAACTTTCAGTGTATGTGCAAAGGAAATCTACTCAACTTGTACTTTCAAATGGTTATTGAGCTTGTCCAGAATAAATAAAGGCCACGAATGCACGAATGAAAATTGGTGTATTTCGTGGCTAAACATTTCGATTCAAAATTCAAAAATTCAAAATTCAAGACTAAAAAACCCTCTAAATTCTATCTCCGGTCTTCCATCATATTAAAACATAAAAAAATATTAGTGCATTAGTGGCATATTTTTTCAATGATAAATTAGACGAAATTAATTATTTTCCGAAATCATCCCAAACCTACATCCAGCTTCGTGAATTCGATTCAATTTTATAAAACATATAGTTTATGTAAGGGAGAACATCTTTGCTTAGAGTTCTAAATGAAATATCTCCCCCGGCTGTATGAAAAATAATATTTACCAGGTTCTTTTTTTCATACCATAAAGGCTGAAATACGCTTATAGATTGAATTTTATAAATCTCTAAACGTTCCTCTGTTTTATTCCAGACACCGTGTTTTTTATAAACAAAATCCTCAGAAATAAATAACTTTAAGGATCTGAACATAAAAATCTGCCAGATTACAGCGATAACTACGTATAACCCCGCCAGCAAAACCCAGGTTGTAAAAGGTATAGC
>JBBRGD010000023.1:0-12446 GCA_038241065.1 Flavobacteriales bacterium | reverse complement strand
TCCCGAAGAGGAATTCCGGCTGAGGTAGTTCCTTATATGAAGGGGGATCAAAAATATATCACTCCAATTATGTCCAATCCCGAGAATGTTTTTCAGTTGGGAAATAATGCTTACTCAAAACCGGCCACTGCCCTTAATATTCTGAGGGAAACTGTGATGGGACAAGATTTATTCGATTATTCATTTAAAACCTACGCGCAACGCTGGATGTTCAAACACCCAACACCCGAAGATTTTTTCAGGACTATGGAAGATGCTTCCGGGGTAGACCTGGACTGGTTCTGGAGAGGATGGTTTTATAGTACAGATTACGTTGATATTGGAATAAAAGAAGTGAAAAAATATTATGTCACTGACAAGGCTACAAAAGAAGGCAAAGTTTTTTTAGAGCAATATGGAATTTCAGATCCCGACAGTATAGATGCAGTTTATGTTGTTGAAGAAGGAAGTGAATTAGACTCGGCTGAGATGAAGGGTAAAAATCTATTTGAAAATGCCCCAAAATTGAAGGAGTATGTTATGGATAATTTTACTCCCGAAGAACAGGCAAGGCTGAAAAATCCTAAATATTTTTATGAAATTATATTCAATAAACCGGGAGGTTTGGTAATGCCGTTAATAGTAGAATACACTTACGCTGATGGTACCGCTGAAACCGTAACGTATCCCGTACAGATATGGCGTAAAAATGACGGGGAAGTAAGCAAGGCAATTGCAAGTGATAAAGAGATCACCAAAATTGTGGTAGATCCAAATATAGAAACTGCCGATGTGAATTTAGATAACAACAGCTGGCCTCAGCAAATCAAAGAAGATAAGTTTCAGCAGTTTAAAATTAATGCCGGAAATTAATTTTTTTTCTTTAATAAAAAATTAAGCCGACTTTAAGAGTGGGCTTAATTTTTTAATTTAAATTTGTAGTAATATTTTATATACTATGATAATACTTCCTTTATTTATTAGTGGTGCCGAAATTGGCTTTATAATATTTGTTTTGGTCATGGTTTTTGGTGCCGACAAAATTCCGGAAATGGCCAGAGGCTTGGGAAAGGGAATGCGCACGCTTAAGAATGCATCTAATGACATTAAGGGAGAAATTCAAAAAAGCGCTGAAAAACAGGGTATAAATACCGATTTTTCCAAAGATGTAAAGAAAGAGATCAGTAAGGTTAAGGAAGATATCGAAGAAATTACCGGCTCGGTTAAGCGTAAATTTTAATGCTTGAACAAATAAATAAGTGGGATAATGAATTGTTTGTTTATTTAAATAATTTAGGAATCGAATCTTATGATACATTTTGGATCTTTGTAACCAATATCAAACACTGGATCCCTCTCTACCTCTTCTTTTTTATTATTTTTTTTGTTGTTTTTCATTGGAAAAAAGCAATTCTCACCTCAATTTTTTTGGTGCTATCCTTTATTGCCACAATGGGAGTTACATTTTTAGTAAAAACAATGTCATTAAGATTAAGACCAAATAATCAGCCGGAATTACAAGACCTTATTAGAATTCTTCAGAACCCAACCAATTACAGTTTTTTTTCAGGCCATGCATCAGGCTCCTTTGTAGTTACAACCTTTGTTGTGCTTTGTATTAAGGAAAAGTATAAATGGATTTATGCAATTTATATCTGGCCCATTTTATTTGTTATGAGCAGGATATACGTTGGTGTTCATTATCCTTCAGATCTAATTACAGGTGCCTTGGTGGGAATTTTGTTTGCCCATATTTTTTATAGGTTGAGTTTACTGGCCGGTAATAAATTCTATTAATTGGGCTTATAGAACAAAGATTTAGGATCAAAGAGATAAGACTTTTTAATTATGAAGTTAAAAAAGTAGTTTAATCTTATTATTTTCTGTGTAGATCTGCGGTAGATAAAAAAATATGGAACAATAAGGTTAAAAGCTAAATTAGGTCAACACCATTCAGGGAAGGTCAATAAGAATCAAGATTAAAGAAAAAGTTAATCCAGAAACGGGAGAAGTGAAAAAAAAATTGCCCAGAGGCTTCGGTTATTTGAAATGGAAAGCATAAAGAGGACTTATCATCGGGAATCCTTAGTTTAACCTCCTATAGTTTCAGTCTGCTAATGCTTAAACCGTCCCTTATGGGGAGCATAATGGTTTCAAGTCTGCTGTCTACTGCTACCAAACTATTGTATTTTACCAAAGCGCGAGTAGATTCATCATCCTCCTTTATTTTCTCAACCACCTTTCCACTCCATAACACATTATCCGTAAGTATAATTCCACCTGGATTTAATTTGTTGATAATAAGCTCAAAATAATCGGGGTAATTGGGTTTGTCTGCATCTATAAATACCAGGTCAAATTTTATATCCAGGTTTGGGAGAATGTTTAAGGCATTGCCTAAATGTTGATGGATCTGGTCTTTAAAAATGGATAAGTCAAAATATTTTTTCTGAAAGTCCTTGAGTTCCTCATTAATATCTATGGTGTGTAACACTCCATCTTTTTGTAATCCTTCCGCCAGACATAAAGCGGAATATCCGGTATAAGTTCCCAACTCTAAAATAGTTTTTGGCTTTGCAATTTTAGAGATCATACTCAGCAACCTGCCTTGATAATGCCCGCTTAGCATTCGCGGTTGCAATACTTTTTGGTGTGTTTCCCTGGCGAGCAGGGCAAGTAACTCCGGTTCTGACTGGGTATGATCTACTGTGTATTCATCTATGGCTTTCGGAATAAAATTCATTTGCACTCAATTTTAGTCAAATTTAAGGAACTCTTTATTTTAACCAATTTTTTATTTTATAAAAGCAGGGTCAGCCCTTTTTGAACCTGAAATTAAATGGTATTTTTACGGCAAACCAGATAATATGGAGTTCAAAAACACCAGGGAGTTTGCAAGATCCTTAGATAAAACTGATTCCTTAGCCGGATATAAAAGTGAATTTTATTTTCCGAAAGTCAATGGTAAAGATGTGATTTATTTTACCGGGAATTCCCTTGGATTACAACCCAAATCGGCTAAAAAATATGTAGATGAGGTCATGAAAGATTGGGCAGAGCTCGCTGTTGAAGGTCATTTTTATGCAGAAAAGCCATGGTGGGATTATCACGAACGTTTTTCAGAAAAATTGGGAAAACTGGTGGGGGCCAAGCCGCATGAAATCACCGTTATGAATACTCTTACCGTAAACCTGCATTTACTGATGGTCTCTTTCTACAGGCCTGTTGGGAAACGCGTTAAAATAATATGCGAAGAAAAGGCTTTTCCAAGCGATCAATATATGATTTCAAGTCAGGTGAGGTTTCACGGTTTGATCCCCGGGGAGACCATAATTGAAGTGATAAAGCGCCCCGGCGAGCATCATTTTAGGACAGAGGATATAGTTGAAAAAATAAAAGAAGTGGGCGAGGAGTGTGCTTTGGTTCTAATTGGAGGCGTAAATTATTATTCAGGGCAGGTGATGGATATGGAAACAATCACTAAGGCAGGTCATGAAGTTGGTGCAAAAGTAGGTTGGGACCTTGCCCATGCGGCCGGCAATATTGAATTAAAATTACATGAATGGAATGTAGATTTCGCAGCCTGGTGCAGTTATAAATACATGAATTCCGGACCTGGAAATGCTTCGGGATGTTTCATCAATGAAAAATACCACGGCTTGAATGATATTCCCAGATTTGAAGGTTGGTGGGGGCATAATAAAACCCGTCGTTTTTTGATGGAACCTGAGTTTTATCCCGAACCTAATTCTAACGCCTGGCAGATAAGCAATGCCCCCATTTTGGCCCTTGCGCCTTATTTAGCCTCTGTAGAAATGTTTGATAAGGTAGGAATGCCTGCACTTATTGAAAAACGCAATAATATTGTAGCTTACCTGGAATTTATTCTCCACGAAATCGACGGGGAGGTAAAAAGTGATTTTGAAATAATTACACCTTCCAGTCCAAAAGAACGCGGCACTCAACTTTCAGTTTTCCTTCACGGTCAAGGCAAGGATCTCTTTAATTATTTAATGAAAAACGGGATAATCACAGATTGGCGGGAACCAAATGTGATTCGTCTGGCTCCCGCGCCATTTTACTGTTCTTTTGAGGATATGTTTGAGTTTGGCCAGATCTTAAAAAGAGGTATTCAGCAATATACTTGAGTTTGGGACCTACTTCACTTCTATATCGGTGAAGTACAACTGAAAACTTTCATCTGGGCTTTTATGCATCTTTGAAATTTTGATCCCGTTATAGGTTTCATAATCTTCCCAAGTTGCAGTGAGAATTCTTCCTCCCGCCGATTCGTAAGTCCATTCCTTGACCATCAGATCATCTGAGAGATACAAAAGATAAGTGTCTCCCGGTGTATAACCCCCATCACCGGAATAATTAACTGTTAGGCCCTGCATTTGCTGTTGGCTAATTGGTGCCGTGGCCGTTTGATTAAATTCAAAATTAAATTCACTCCACATCAATTGATATGGAAACAAAAGCCAATAGGTATCATTGATGAATTTTTGATCGGCCGCTTTTGCTTGTTCATCCAAAGTATCCTTTTTTATATAACTGAATGTTTCACCTTTTTCAGTAAGCTCTATTTTGTTTTCCTTTGGATACCATTTCCAGGAGCGCTGGGACCTCACTGTGTCGTTAACTTTTACATTAAAGGTAAAGTCTAGTTGATTCACTTTTTCGAAATTCTCAAACCCATTGGCATAAGCTATTTTTGTTGTTATAGACTCTTTATCTGAAGTTGAGGATTTAGAAATATCTGTTTTTTTGGGTTCGTTTTTACAACCTGCCAATAAAAGCATGACTATACATAAGGGTAGAAATATTTTCATATTATATTAGTATTATTTTGAACGTATTCAATAAAAATAAGCATTCTAGAGGGAAATAAAAGGATTTATTATACAAATACCATTACATCTTGACGGTATCTGCTATTGATTTTGTTTTTGGTGTTCAACCATTGATGGCAGTTGAAATGAGGACTAATGCAAAAAGCCCTTTGAGTTTCAAAGAGCTTTTGTAATTGACATTTTAATATCGAGTTTTCTAATTGACATTTTAGAATCCTACACACTTCTACCCGTTAATAATTTATATACTATCAAAATAACAGCAATTACTATTAAAATGTGGATAATACTTCCTAAATCCGGGAAAGCAAAGTAACCAATTAGCCATCCGATAATCAATAAAACGACGATAATCCAAATTAAATCTCTCATATTGTTGGTTTTTTTAGTGCAACTTAAAGTTACCAGTTAATTGGTTAATTTTTTATTTATTTAATAATATTTTAGATTCTGGCCTTTTTTCCAAAAAACCATATCTTGGTTAGGTGATCAGGACAAACTTATATAAATAATTAATTAGGCAAAACTATTTTAACTTGTGTTTAACTAAATTATTAAAATTTCACTAAATTTCTGACAATTAGGAGAAACTGTAATTTAGGCTTAGAAAATTTTTTGTATTTTTTTATAAAGGAATGCTCATTTTCAATGCATTTACTAATTTTTTTAAAAATTCAGGAGTTTCATTTTTTGGTTTTTTCCTCCTTAAAGAATGATTTGATTTCTATTCCAGGTTTTGCATACCGGCATCGTCCAGTCGTAACCAGCCATCAGGCATCTGGATTCCCTCTTCAAAGTAGATGTGTTCAATTTCTGCAACTACTAAAACCGTATCGTTTTCAATTATATGATATTCGTTTAAATAACGGCAGCCCAATTTTATAGAGGATTGCTTTACATAAGGCGCATAAAATTTATCCAAATACTCTTCTTGAAGTCCGGTTTTATGAAATTCCGAAATATGCTCCTCATACTTGGCGGCTGTTTGATGGGCTTGCTTGATCATATCCTGATGAATATGATTTACTGTTAAAACACCTGTTTTCTTACTATTTTTAAAGGTATTTCGTGGAATGGTGTCTGGCCGCAGGATGAATCCCAATAAAGGTGGATTACTGCACAAATGCATTACTGAATTAAAAACAGCAACGTCGGTCTTTCCTGTTGCAGACCTTGTTGCCAGTAAATTGGCAGATTTGTAGCCTGTGCAGCTGTTGATAAGGTTTAAACGGAAAATTTTATCCATTTCGGCAATATCCCGTGTATTGTAATGTTTCATAAAAAAGGCAGTATGGTTAACTGCCTTAAAGTAATGATATCTGATAACATAATTTGTTAAGGGATTTTTAAATTATCCTTCGTTTTCCAGCTTATTAATTTTCATTTCATAATCCTCGATCACTTCCCGCAATGCATCTATGTCATCTGATGCTCTTTGATGAGCCTTCTCCATTGCTTTTTCCAATTTCTTATCAGGATGCTGAAATAAATCGGTTATTACATGATTAATTTTATCGATAATACTTTCCTGACTGTTTTTGATGTCTTCAAGTTTATTTAAAATACTGTGTACTTGTTCAAATTTTTCCTGTTCCATAGTCCTGATTTATAATTTAAATTAATTAATACATTGTGTTTATTAAATTCAAAAAATTAAAGGCAGATAACTGCTACTTATCAGTCTGTTTTTCTAACATAGGATAATCGGTATATCCCTTTTTCCCCGGAGTGTAAAAAGTATCACAGTCCCATTCAGCTAAATGAGCATTCTCCTTAAACCTCTCGGGTAAATCGGGGTTAGAAATAAATAATTTTGCAAAAGATACAAGATCGGCAGTACCTTTTTCAATCACATTATTTCCCTTTTCCTGGTCAAAACCACCATTGATCATTAAGGTTTCCTGGTAAATAGGCCGGTAATGTTTTGCAATATTAGGCTCGAGATACTCTATTTCACTCACATCTGTAAAAGGTTCAGAGAGATGGAGATAAGCAAGGTCATAAGCGTTAAGTTTTTCAATTATATAATCGAAGGTTGGGATGGTCTCTTTATTAGCGATTATTCCGAAATCATTATTCAAAGAGGGGTTTAACCTCACTCCAATTCTGTTTTCCGCCCAAATTTCTCCTACTGCTTCAATTACTTCAAATAGAAAACGGGCCCTGTTTGGAATACTTCCGCCGTATTCATCTGTGCGGATATTTGAGTTCGCATTGAAAAACTGATGAAATAAATAACCATTGGAGGAATGGAGTTCTATCCCATCAAATCCGGCATCCTTGGCATTTTGAGCAGCTTTTTTAAATTCCTGAACTGTTTCCTTGATTTCAGAAATGGTCATGGCTTTTGGCTCAACAGAATCTTCTTCCCCCTCCGGGGTAAATATTTTGATATTAGGGTTCACGGCACTTGGCGCGAGAGGCTTCTCACCATTATGGAATTTGGGGTGAGATATGCGCCCACAATGCCATAACTGTATAAATATTTTTCCGTCTTGTTCATGTACAGCTTCAGTAACCTTACGCCATCCTTCTACCTGGGCTTCAGAGAAGATTCCCGGGGTATTGATGTAGCCAACGGCTCTTTCAGAAACCTGAGAACCTTCAGAAATAATCAGGCCGGCACTGCTGCGCTGCCTATAATATTCAACATGTAGATTTGTAGGAGCATTTTCTTTATTATTCGCCCTGTTTCTGGTCATGGGAGCCATAATCACCCTATTTTTTAAGGTAATATCACCCATTTGGTATGATTGTAAAAGTGGTTGTTCATCTTCCATAATTCTGACCTATCCTGCGAAACTACTTGTTGCAGGTGGGAACTCATGTTAAACAAATTGTAATTACCTGTTTTTTAACGTTATTTTAATTCGGAAATTATAAAATTATAAAAATCAGCAACTTTTTTAGGCCCAAAGGGGTCCAAACCTAAAATGATAATTTTTCAGTATTTTTACGTGAAATAAATTTGATCTAATTTGAAATAAGGTTTTGTTACCTTGTAATATTATTTTTTTGCCGACCAACAAAACTTTTAGTTTAATGAACCTGATGCAAAAATCAAAAAATATTGCCATAATAGGCTCCGGTTTAGTGGGATCTCTTTTGGCTCTTTTTTTAAGAAAACGAGGCCATGATGTAACAGTTTTTGACAGAAGGCCGGATGTGCGTCACATTCAATTTTCCGGGCGATCTATAAATTTAGCAATGTCTAACCGTGGCTGGGATGCATTAAAAAAAGTTGGAATTGAAGCCGAAATAAGAAAATTGGCTTTACCTCTTGACAAACGAGCCCTACACTTAAATGATAAGCCACTTTACTTTCAGAAATATGGAAAAGAAGGCGAGGCTATTTATTCTATTTCTCGTGGAATATTAAACCGTAAAATGATTGATTTGGCTGAAGCTGCCGGTGCTATTTTTAAATTTGAAGAAAAAGTTTGGGATATTGAATTGTCGGAGGCTAAGATCTACACAGGAGAAAGTGAAAAACGAGCGTGGCAGGAATATCAGTTTGACATTGTATTTGGCGCCGATGGTGCTTTTTCCCGGATTCGCCATAAAATGCAGCGACAAAGCCGTTTCAATTATTCGCAGGAATTCATTGATGTTGGATATAAGGAACTCACAATTCCCGCAAATGCTGATGGAACACACAAACTGGATAATACATCTTTTCATATCTGGCCCCGCGGAGAATTTATGCTTATCGCGATGCCAAATCTAGACGGAAGTTTTACCTGCACTTTATTTATGCCTTTTGAAGGAGATATTTCTTTTGAAAATATTAAAACCGAAGCACAGGCGGAGCGGTTTTTTGCTACTTATTTCCCCGACATTAAAGAGGATATTTTAAATTTGACAAGTGACTTTTTCAAACATCCTACAAGCGCTATGGTAACCATGAAATGCTTTCCCTGGACCTACTGGGATAAAGTGGCCTTAGTTGGCGATTCTGCTCATGCGATCGTGCCATTCTATGGACAAGGAATGAACGCCGGTTTTGAAGATTTATCTGTTTTGGATGATTTGATGTTGCAATATAGAGACGATTGGGAAAAGATTTTCCGGGAATATGAAAACAGCCGGAAACCTAATGCAGATGCCATTTCTGAACTGAGTTACCGCAATTTTATCGAAATGAGCAGTAAAACCGCTGATCCCGGATTTTTACTGAGAAAAAAGATTGAAAGGCATTTTGCTGAAAAATATCCTGAAAAATGGGTTCCCTTGTATTCCAGGGTGACTTTTTCAAATAAACCTTATGCTGAGGCGCTTAGCATTGGTGATGAGCAACGGGCCGTAATGGATAAAGTAATGGAACTAAAGGATATTGAGAATAAATGGGACAGCAAAGAGGTGGAAATGCTTATTCTTAGGCTTTTGGACAATAATAAATAGGGATTTAAATTAATTCATCTTCTACCTTTTGCATATTCAGGTTTAAACATTTATAAACTTCTTTCAAGGTAGCCTGATCTTCTGTCAAAATAATTAACATGTCATTTGGCTCAATCTCTGTTGCCCCGCTAGGAGTTATAAATTTGTCATTTCTTGAGATCATTGCAATAATTGCTTTCCGAGGGAATTTCAAATCAACTATGGCTTTGCCAACACTATGGTTATTTTCCGGAATTACAATTTCCCGAATATAAGATTTGGCACCATCGTTTAAAAATGTGTCTACAGGGGATTTTGGTTTTGCTTTTGCGGGA
Organism: Flavobacteriales bacterium; assembly: GCA_038241065.1. Lineage (GTDB taxonomy): Bacteria > Bacteroidota > Bacteroidia > Flavobacteriales > Flavobacteriaceae > Gillisia. Next base: position 2,899 of record JBBRGD010000023.1, on the reverse strand, counting down.
AGCGCCACATTCAACCATTTTGCAATTAAAGAAAGGCTTGTGCCCTGAACCAATACCGAACTTAAGGAAACAAAAAACACAATATTAAATATCATATCCGCTTTTTCAATACCGGCCAATAGGGGATATGTGGCAAATACAATAGGTACGGCACCCCGTAATCCTACCCAGGATATATAAAATCTGCGACGCATTTTCATTTTGAAAAACATCAAACTTATAAATACGCTTATCGGCCGGGCTATTAGGATAAGGAAAACTGAAACAAATATTCCAATTCCTACTACCGGAAGCACATGACTTGGGTACACAAGTAATCCCAGAGTTAAGAAGAGAACTATTTGCATAAGCCAGGCCAGCCCGTCAAACATTTTCATAATAGTTCGTTTATGAATAATGTCGTGATTCCCCAAATAAACGGCGCTTAAGTAAACCGCTAAAAATCCATTCCCGCCAAGGAAGTTGGTGGCAGAAAATATTATAAACATCAGTGCTATGGCCAAAACCGGATATAGACCTTCAAAATCCAATTTGATGCGGTTTATGAGCTTTTTGCTTAATTTCCCTAAGATAAAACCAAGTGCAGCCCCAATTAATATTTGTTGAAGAAACAGGGGGATGATGCTATAAATACTTTTATCCTGATTAACCACCAGGCCTAAAAATGCAATCGTTAGAAAATATGCCATCGGATCATTACTTCCGCTTTCCAATTCCAATGTTGGCCGAAGGTTGGATTTTAATGCGATATTTTTAGACCTGAGGATAGAGAAAACCGCAGCTGCATCTGTTGAAGAAACAATGGCACCAAGCAATAAACCTTCATAAATAGTGAAATCTGTAATAAACCACACAAATACCCCAACAGATAATGCTGTTAACAAAACTCCCAACGTAGATAGCGAAACACCTTGCCAAACAACAGGTTTGATAGATTTCCAGCTGGTATCCAGTCCTCCTGAAAAAAGAATAAAATTAAGGGAAACTATACCAATAAATTGAGCGATTTGGGGATCGTCAAAATGAATTTCCCCAATGCCTTCCGAACCTGCTAAAATACCAACCAACAAAAATAAAACTAATGTAGGAACTCCAAATTTGTAGGAGGTTTTCCCTGCCAGAATACTTATAAGTAAAAGAAGGGAACCAATTAGGAGAATGTTTTCTGTGGTAATTTGCATAAAGTATAGGACCGAATTTTATTAAAGTGTAAAAATACTTATTTATATTTTTCAGCAAAGCTTAGACAAGAATTTCTCTTAAAACAAATGAAGCCGGGAAGGCCTCATTTGTAACTTAATAATTTAGCTAACTTTTATTTGGAATTTTTTTTAAGCAATTCTGGAAATTTCTTTTTAAACTTTTCTATTCTTGGAATTGAAACATTTTGAATGTAAGGGTTGTCCGGATTAAGTTTTTCATAATTTTGATGGTAATCCTCAGCTCTCCAAAATTTTTGAAAAGGCACAACTTCAGCAGCAATAGGTTTATCATAATTTTTAGCGACTTCCGCTCTTATGTCTTCGATAATCTTTTTTTGTTCCTCGTTCTGAAAGAATATTATGGAACGGTATTGAGACCCATTATCCGGCCCCTGGCCATTAACTTGGGTAGAATTTTGCGATCCAAAATAAACTCGCACCAAAGTGGTAAAATCAACTTTTTCGGGGTTATAAATAACTTCAACAGTTTCGGCATGACCAGTTTTTCCAGTATTGCTGGATTCATAAGTCGGGTTTTTGGTATGACCTCCGGAATATCCTGAAATCACTTCTTCCACTCCTTCAACACTTTCGTAAATTGCCTCTACACACCAAAAACAACCGCTGGCGAAATAGGCCCTGGCCTTATTGTCCTGGATCGGAACTTCTACCGGTTTGGCGTTGGCAGTTTCTTCCTTTGATGGATTCTGCGTACTGCTGTTGCCGCATGAAAACACAAATAATGATAAAGTTAACAGGATCATTTTCATCTTAATAAAATTTTATTGGCCAATTCACATGACCTTTATTATACATTAAATCCGGAACTAATTTTTATTTTGCCCGTGGATTCCCACAGACAAATATTTTCTTTAATTTCTAAGCTTTTTAGTCTTGTCTTCTGGTTCCTTATTATCTTCTAAGACCTTTGATTATTTCATTTTAAATTTTCCTTCAAGGGTTTTCTTCCCGAGAATAGCATAGTCCATTGCTAAGTCGCCATTGATGGAAAAACCTAACCAATCAAGATCTAATTCCCCGTTAGGTTGCGGAGTAATAGTTGCAATTGGGATATTCCTGTCAAATTTAGCCCAGGGAATTTTGTCTCCTTCAGAATTGATATCGGAAGGATCTGTTAAATAGACATTGATTAAATTATTATTGGTCTTGTCAAATTTTACATTTATATATATTTTATCGGGAGAAAGACACAATTCAGAATTTGAGGTAAAATTTAAATCCAGACAATAACACTTACAATTAAGATCGGCTTCCTCTCCAATTCTTATATATTGGCCTTCAATTGTTCCTGCCGAATCTTTGGAATCGGTCTTGGATGTAGACTCAGTTTTGGAAAGATCTTTATTGTTTCCGGATTCGGTTAGTCTTTCCGATCCGGACTTTTCTATGTCTGATCCTGTTTCTGAATTATTGTCGCCGGAATCCTGGTTTTTACAGGAACTAAGAATAAAAAAGCAACCAATTGTGATTAAGATCAATTTGAATTTCATAGCTGTGGGGTTTTGTAATGCCATAAAATTAGGGTAATTATCGAATATTTATGCCAAAGAGTTGTTAATGCTTAATTTAACCAAAAAGGGATATTCAGAAAGCATTCATAGACTTTCTGAATATCCCTTAAATAAAAAGAAGTTATTCTTAAATTTTAGAAAAGAGTTTTTCCATTTTCTCTAGCT
>JBBRGD010000022.1:0-12529 GCA_038241065.1 Flavobacteriales bacterium | reverse complement strand
AAAGGTGCCGTAAATGTTTTCATTGAGATTTATGCGCAATGCTTTACTTTTAATTGAGGGAACATTTTCAAACTCTCTGTCCCCCATAATTGTAATGGGCATAGAATATTCTTTTGGTGATAAAATTATGTAAGACAAAGGTAGTAAAACGGTAAGCTACAGAAAATAAATATACTTACTTTTGTAAAAAATAACTCTTTTGGTAGTAACATTTTTAGGCACAGGTACTTCACAGGGAATTCCGGTAATAGGAAGCAATCATCCGGTATGCTTAAGCACAAATCCAAAGGATAAACGCTTACGGGTTTCGGCCATGGTGCAATGGGAAGGATACAATATTTTAATAGATTGCGGGCCCGACTTTAGGGCACAAATGCTCACCAATCACATCTCACATATAGATGCTATTCTCTATACCCACGAGCACAATGATCACACCGCGGGATTAGACGATATCAGGCCTTATTTTTTCAGACAGGGAGATATTCCCATCTTCGCTCATAAAAGGGTATTGGATTCCCTTAGGAAACGATTTGGTTATATTTTTGAAAATGAAAATAAATACCCGGGAGCTCCCAGTGTGGCTGTTAATGAAATCCAAAATGAGACATTTAAATTTAAAGAACTCACAATTATTCCCGTAAATGTCATGCACAACCGGGTACAGGTTTTTGGTTACAGGTTGGCGGATTTCGTTTATTTAACCGATGTAAAAACAATTGAAGAAGAAGAAATTGAGAAACTGAAAGGCGTGAAAGTATTGGTAATAAACGCTTTGAGAATAGAGAAGCATCATTCTCATTTTAATTTAGAGGATGCCCTGGAGTTTATAAACAATGTGAAACCAAAACGCGCCTATATTATCCATATAAGTCATTTAATGGGATTCCATGCGCAAGTCCAGGCACAATTGCCGGAAAATGTTTTTCTGGCCTATGACAACCTTAAAATCAATATATAATGCTCGGTAAAATTTATATGTACCTCTTTATCTTCATGTTGCTTTTCACAATCTTTATCTATGTAAACGATAAAAAGATCCTGGATGCAAAAGAGGAAAAAATTGAAAATTTACAAGAAAAACTATCAGAGGCAGAAATTAAAAATGAAGCCCTTCTCCGCGAAAATTTAAGTTTGAATTATTTTTCTTTATCTCAAAATGAAGAAGCTATTTCGTATTTCGATAATTTGAGTATAAATGCAGTAGACCTTGCGCGTACAGTAGAAGATGAAATAATAGGTAGAAATAAAGCAGGGGAGGATAATGATCTGGTTCCGTTTAAAGGAATGGAAGGCGTGATGCGGATCAATAAGGTAAAAGTCTTAAACCACAAATGGATAATCGCCGATTTTACCGATGGTACCTACTGGGGTGAAGTTTTGATTTCCTATGAAATTGACAAGCAAAATAATTTGAACTTCAATACAGAAAAATCATTTTTATACCCAATTGATTAGAGGTTATTACGAATTGAAAAAGAGGAAAGAGGAAAGAGGAAAGATATAAGAGAAAAGAGTAAAGAAAATCCTTTTTTTAAAATTGTCACAAGTTTGGTCAACACTTATCAGATAAATTCATCTCTTCTCTATGTTCTCTAATCTAAAATAATGTATCTAAAATCTAAATTTTCTTTTTTAGCCAAGTTTTTAACTCCATAAAATTTTGCGGGGCAACTCCATGACCTACCGGAAATTCAGAATAAGTGTGATTTATTCCCAATTCCTTCAGTAATATTGGCGATTTTCTTCCCCAGGTTACAGGGATTACCTGATCCTGACTGCCGTGGGAAGCATAAAAGGATAAGTTGGAAAAATCATTTTTAGCATAATCCTTTTCTAAAAGTTCCTCATTAATGTATCCGCTTAATGCGATCACATTTTTAGTTTTTTCAGGATGATTTAATGCAACTGCATAAGCTAAAATAGTGCCCTGACTAAATCCGAATAAATTGATATTTTCCGGATCTACGGGGTAGTTAGCAATAACTTCATCTATAAAATGCGCAATTTTATCCCTGGATTCCCGGGCCTGAACATTATCGCTGAATTTACCCGCAGTGGCGTCAAAATTAATCGCATACCATGCATTACCGTATGGAGGCAGAGAATACGGTGCCCTAACCGAAATTATAAATAACTCTTCTGGTAATTCCCCTGCAAATGAGAAAAGGTCGTTTTCATCACTTCCGTAGCCATGTAACATTATGAGCGCCGGCGCTTTTTCCTTTTTAATTGAAGGTTCTTTGATAATATGATATAAAGAGAGTCGTTTTGGAGTCATTAGCTTACTGTACTGAACCATTTTTGAAATTTGTCTCCCAAAAACGGGACTTCTTTTTGTTCTCCCTGGAGAGCAGTGATAAACCCATATCCCCAAAGGACAATAATAAAAATATAGAATGCCCAGGAAATCATCCAACTGTCAAAAATACTTATCAGGGCTCCCAATAAATAAAACGTGATGTGAATTCCCAGTGCCTGCCTGATATGAAAACTGGCGAATGTGTTTTTGGTGTCATTATTCATGAAATATGCAATAATGGTCCCAATTATAGTAAGGTAAGCAATAATAGCGGTAGTTTTTCCTGTTTCAGCCGTTGTGTTCATAGTGTTGGTTTAATTTTTTCTGTTAGACAAAAATATCATTTATTTAATCTATTCTGAGATCACAAAGTTATTTCCGGAAATAATTCCGTACACTTTTCCCTTTAAAGTCGAATTTAAAAAAATACTGTTTTTGGAGGAGGAATGTATATTCTGCTGGGAGAAAACAGACTTTCCTTCCGGGGTAAATAGGCTTAAATTTGCACTATTTCCTTCTTTAATTTCCGGTTCCGGAATCCCGAAACGTGCTCTTCCTTTGGTTAAAAATGCGATGGTTTCTTCCAGGGAGAAGACATTTAACAGGCTTCCATATGCCGATTCCAAGCCGATAGTCCCATATAAAGCGTTTTCAAATTCCACTTTTTTATGTTCTATATCAATAGGGTTGTGGTCTGATGTTACCATATCTATAGTTCCATCTTTCAAGCCTTTAATCAGCGCCTTTATATCTTTTTTGGTTCTAAGTGGCGGCAAAACCTTGGCGCTGGTGTCAAACTCAAATAACAGTTCATCGGTAAATACAAGATTGTGAATAGCCACACTGCAGCTTACATCCAATCCTTTCTTTTTAGCATCCCTGATAAGTCTCACCGAATTTTCAGTAGAAATAGTGGGAATATGCAATTTTCCGCCGGTGTATTCCAAAATGGCGAGATCCCGGGTAATTTGGAGTTCTTCCGCCAGGGCAGGAATACCCATCAAACCTAAACGCGTGCTATTGGATTCCTCATGTACCAATCCTTTTCCCGCAATTAGATTATCCTGCGGAAAGGATTGTACTAAACCTCCAAAATTCTGAACATACAGAAGTGCCAATTTCAATAAATTCGGGTGCATCACTCCGCGTTTGTAATCGCCAAAAGAAATAGCTCCACCCTGGTGCATATCGAAAATTTCCGCCAGATCTTTCCCTTCAGATTTTCGGGTTAAAGCGCCTATTGGGAACAATTCCACAGGCTGGTTTTTTGCTTTGAATTGCACTGAAGTTATCGCTCCGTTGTCATCTATAACCGGGTTGGTATTGGGATTCAGGGCAATTTGTGTAAATCCACTGCGGGCTGCGGTCTTTAATCCATTGGAAATGGTTTCCCGTTCTTCAAATCCCGGTTCGCCAAAACAAACACTACTGTCAAACCAACCCGGGGACACGTGTAGATCCTTAAGATTGATCACTCTGTCTAAATTTGAAATTTTAAGTGAGGTTCCTATTTTATCTATTTTTCCTCCATTGATAAAAATATCGATCGTTTTTTGATGGTGGCCTGAATTTGGATCTATAATTTTAGCCGATTTGAGAAGTACCTTCATTTAAAATATTTTATGAGTAGTGTTTCAATAATTAAAAAGAGCAATGCAAAAGTAACAAACCATTTCCAAAAAGTACCGACTTCTTTTTTAAAACCGGCAGACTTAAAAAATTCTGGAAGCTCATTAATAATTTCAATGTTTTCAGCATTTTTGATCTCCTGATAAACCATTTTGCTTTCCTCTCTGTCAACATTAAAACTTATGCCGGAAACCAATTGTTCACTATTATTTATGTTGAAATTCCCCGGTTTATTGGGGAGTTCATCAATAATGATCTCGACCTTATTTGAAAATCGTTTTTGCTGCGGAATGAAACTGGAGGTTTCAGAACTGATTTGCAAAATTTGATCTCCCTGAATTTCTATGGGTATCTCGATTTTGTTAATTTTCCCCGGATTATAGTATAATCGTGGTGGCCTGATCGCCGATGCTCCTATGTTGTAAAAAGTTGGGACTACCAATGGAGATTGGTTGAAATTGGTGTTTCTTTGATTTAGTGGAGCGGTAAAAAAGTAATTTCCGTCAAACTCCAATAAAAACGCTTTCTCATCCTGAAAAGACAAAATAGGTGTATTTCCCGATCTTAGATGGTATGAGACCTGTACTTTGGGATATTCAAAATTGCGAATTTGTTCTTCAAAAACCCCAGAATATAATGGATGAGTAAAAGATATCCCTGTAACTAATTTTTCTTGTTCCTGTCTGTTCTCAAAACCGCTAACTCCTAGTTTTCGCACAAATAACCGGTAATTTTCGTCGGTATCTTCAGCAGATGGAATTACGATGAAAACCGCATTTGCATCATGTTTTTTCTGAAGGGTGCTTAAAAGGGAACTGGATAATTCTGCGACTTCATTTAAAACAACAACATGGGAAGCAGCAAGCTTGTTGTAATCTATAGCGTTTACAGGCATTGACCGGTATTCAAATTCAGAAGAGGTAAAAATCCGATTTAAAAACCCGTCTTCTGCGTTATTAATGCTGCTTATTATTATTGGATCTGCTTCATTAATTGTAAAAAACAAGCGGTTGTCAAATTGAAGTCCGTTATCTTCAATTTTGATCAAACCGTTCAAAATGGGTTTATTATCCAATGGAAATTCGAGTTGCTGAAGTTTCTTTTCTGAAAAATCCATACTGGTTTTTCCAATCAAATTATCGCCGTTGTAAAGGGAAACCGACGTGTTTTCAGGTTGGTTTCCGCTATAACTCAGTTGTACATTTAAAATCCGGGTATCAATTATTTTACTTGTAATAAAAGCCGAATCCAGTTGAATGTTTTCCAGACGTTCGGGACGTTGGGCAAGGGGATATAAGGTTATACCCTTAGAATTAAATGTCAATGGAAATTTGAATTTCTCTTGAAAATCTGAGATCAGCAGCAGTTTTTTGAGTGAGGTAGGATCGTTGGAAAAAGTGTTTTTCGCCTTTAATAATACCGTTTCAAAATTGAGATGAGAAACTGAATAGCCTATTTTCTGCAAGTCTTTTTTATCTGCGTTTTTATATTCATCAGTATTGGTGAACAAAGTGAAATCCCGATCATCAGGAAGGTTTTCCAACAGATCCTGAATACTTCGCTCCAATAATCTGCCGCGCTGTCCGACGGCTTGCATGCTATAAGAATTATCCAAATAGATCACGGTTTCTATATTATCCTCTTCAGGATCTTCTGAGGGAAAATAAGGCTGGGCAAAAGCAAATATAATGGAGGTTAAAATCAATAATCGGGTAGCAAGTACTAACCATTTTTTGAGGCGTGAACTTTTTCGAGTTTGCTGGGAAAGTATTTTTAAAAATTTGACATTGGTGAAATTCTCCCGTTCAAATTTGCGAAGTTGAAATAAATGGATAATTACAGGAATAATCAATAAGAAGAGGGCGTATAATACTTCGGGCTGATTAAACTGCATGGTTTAATAGAATGTTTCTCAAATATATAAAAACCTCATTAAACACAATGGTTTCAGGTGGGTTAAAGTCGTTTTATTTTAAATTTAAAATTGCTGCCTATTCCTGGGGTAGACTCTGCTTTAATATCCCCGCCCATACTGTTTACCAGTTTTTTTACCGTGGCAAGCCCAATTCCGCTTCCTGGATTTCCATCCCTGTCTGTGGTTTCCAGAGTTTTAAATAGTTCAAATATTTTTGAAGAATCCTCATCCAAAAATCCTTCACCATTATCTATGACTTCAAATTGGTAAAAATTTTCTGTTTCTTTGAACCTGATATCGATTTTTCGTATTTTTTCCCTGTTATACTTCAGACCGTTGCTGATTAAATTTAAAAATACCTGGGTCAACGCCACTTTATTTACATTGTGAAGCATCGCTATATTTGGATAATTGATCTCTATATCATCCGAAACTTCATATAATTGCGCAATTACTTTTAAAATTTTATTTAAATCAATATTTTCATACTCTTTTCCCGTAATATGGTCGCTTCGGTAAAAACTTAAAATTCCATCTACATAATTCCGAAGAGAATAGGAGGATTCAACAAGATAGTTGAGATACTGATTTGTTTCGGAATCAAATTTATCTTTGTTTTCTTCTTTTAAGAGCTCGGTGAGAGAAATAATATTTGCCAATGGAGATTTAATATCATGGGATACCAAACTGGTAAACTTTTCAAGTTCCCTGTATTTATGTTTTAATTTTTTCTGAACTTGTTGAAATTTTAAATTTTGCTTTCTAAATTCAAACAATAGTTCAATCTGGTTAGCAAGTGCATGAAGGGCTTTTATCTGAAACTCTTCCAGGTTGCGTTCTTTGGTGTCCAAAATATTCAATAAGGCAATGGAATAACCTTGTAAATTTTTAATTGGCAACCCGGTATAAAATTTATAATCTTTGGCGAAATCTTTTTTTGAATTATCAAAAATATCAGGATCCTCAGCATAATTTATGCTGTAAATATCTTTTCCGGAATTTAAAACAGCTTGCGAAAAACCAGTATCCCTATTAATTTCTTCAATGTTAATTCCATAACCGGATTTGAGACTTATCCGGTTTCTATCCAATATGCTTAAAAAGGCTACTGGGACTTTACAAATACAGGCGGTAAGAAAAGTGAGTTGGTCGTAATCTTTATCAGGAATAGAATTGGTAATATTAGTATCTTGGTGGATGGCTCCTCCTTTTTTTTTGCCTAAAAATGTTTTGCGTTCCATATATAGTGAAATTAAGGAGAACTACTTCAAAATAATCAAAAATATATGTTATTTTAATACTAAATTAATAAAAATGGAGGATATTTTATGCTAATGTGCTTGTCTTATGGAAAAATTAAAAGTAGTTCCCTTGTCGACTACAGAATTTACTGAAATTTCCCCTCCCAAAGTGGTAATCAATTTCTTTACTGTAGAAAGACCTATTCCGTTTCCGCGGTTTCCGCTTCTGTCTTTTTCAACCACTACAGTAAAAAGTTTGAAAATTTCACCCTGCTTATCTTTTGGGATTCCTATTCCATTATCAGTAATGGAAAAATGATAGAATTTATCATCCTTAGAACAGGTAACATCAATTACAATTTCCTCTTTGTTATTATATTTCAGGCAATTGGTCAATAAATTCAGAAAAATTTGCTGCAGAGCGGCCCGGTTGCAATTCAGGATATTATTATTTTCGGGTAAATTAATTACACAGTCCTCGTTTATGTTTAGCAAATCAATTATTTGTTCAAGTAAATCATGGATATCAAAATCTTCATTTAGAGATTCACTAAGGGTATCGCTTTCATAATGATCTAAGATCGCTGTGACATAATTGCTCAGTTTAAAAGAAGATTGTTTCAAATAATCTAAATACTGCAGCCCTGGTGGGTCCAGGTGGTCTATATATTTAGCCTTTAACAAATCCACAGTCATCACTATATTAGCCAAAGGCATTTTCATATCGTGAGCTACGATCCCGGCAAAATCCTTGAGCTGGCCATTTCTTGTTTTTAATTTTTTTCTTGTCTTTTCAAGATTTAGATTCTTCTGGTGAAGTTCGAATAAATTTTCCACCTGTTTTGCCAATGCTTTTAATGCCTCTTTTTGCCCATTATCCAGGGAATTTGGCTTTGTGTCCATCACACATAAGGTCCCTAATACGTTTCCATTAGGTGCTTTCAACGGCATTCCGGCATAAAAAACAATCGGGGTGTTGGGATCAGTTGTATATGGGTTGTCCGCAAACCGGAGATCCTTTCTCGTGTCTTTTACTTCCATCAATTCATCGGGATCTAAAATAGCGTGGGCGCAGTGGGTAATATCCTTGTCAGATTCACAGAGATCCGTTCCAACTTTAGATTTAAACCACATTTTCTTTTTCCCTATCAACGTGATTAGGGAAACGGGCATCTTACAAATAAAAGATGCTAATTTCGTAATATTATCAAAATTCTGTTCGGGCTCGGTATTGAATAATTTAAGCTCTTTAAGAGCTGATAACCTTATTTTTTCGTTAGGCGGAAGCTTGGCTAATATCATAGTCAATAATAAAAAAGGTTAAACTTCCGTTTTGGTATTTAAGCAGAAGAACAAACGAAGTTAATGAATATTTTGACATGAGTTAAATAAATGTTAATATTTTTCAAACACACCCAAACCAAACAATGCAAAGTCATATTTCACCGGGTCAATAGGGTCCATCTTACGTAAGGAATAATCCAGTTCCACAAGTGCCTTGCCATCGTTTTGTTTGCGTTTTAGCAATCCAAGTTTTCTGGCTGTATTCCCTGAATGCACATCGAGAGGACAGGAGAGTTGGGCAGGGGAGAGGCCTTTCCAGATCCCGAAATCTACTCCGGCAGCATCGTTTCTTATCATCCATCTCAGGAACATGTTGATACGTTTTGCTGCAGAATTTTTCAAAGGATCGCTCACATGTTTTTGGGTTCTTGAAAGATGTGGCAATTCAAAAAACAATTGTTTAAACTTATGTATGCTTATTTGAAGGGATTTTGCTTCGGCATACTTTGTAAATACGGCTTCCAATCCATCGTGTTCCAAATAGACATTTTTCAGGGATTGCACAAAATATTGAAGATCTGTTCCATTAAAAGTGCGGTGGACAAAATTCTCCAGAGAAATCAAATCAGTTTCAGAATGATTCATTACAAAATCAAAAGGCGAATAATCCAACAATTCCATTAAATTCGAGGCATTGTTCAGGATGCTTTTGCGGTTTCCCCAGGCGATTGTCGCAGTTAAAAATCCGGCGATCTCAATATCTTCTTTTTTGCTGAATTGATGAGGGATTTGTACAGGATCTGTTTTTATGAATCCAGGTGAATTATATTGTTCAACTTTATAATCTAAAAATGATTTTAATTCAGATCTTTTGATCATTCCAATTGCTTTTCAAAACTTATAATTAAACGATCTCTCCATCAACCATTGTCAGTTTCCGGTCGGCCATATCGGCCAATTCTTCGTTGTGGGTAACAATTACAAAAGTTTGATGAAATTCTTCCCGAAGTTGAAAAAACAATTTGTGCAGGTTTTCCGCAGATTCGCTGTCCAGATTTCCCGAAGGCTCATCGGCAAAAATTACCGAAGGATTGTTTATCAGGGAACGTGCAACTGCAATGCGTTGTTGTTCCCCACCGCTTAGTTCCCCGGGTTTATGATGTGCCCGGTTAGTTAATCCTAAAAAATCAAGCAGTTCAAGGCCTCTTTTTTCAGCTTCGGCCTTAGGTGTCTTTTTGATGAAAGCGGGGATGCAAATATTTTCAAGGGCTGTAAATTCCGGCAATAATTGATGAAACTGAAAGATGAACCCCACTTGTTCATTCCTGAATTTGGAAAGTTTTTTTGAACTTTGTGAATAGATATCTATATCGTTTATTTTAAGGGAGCTATCGGGTTGCTTATCGGGTTGGTCCAGCGTTCCCAAAATATGCAGCAATGTAGTTTTTCCGGCTCCGGAAGGTCCTACAATGGAAACAATTTCACTTTTTTTAATATGAAGATCTACACCTTTTAAAACGTGGAGGTCTCCATAGTATTTGTGAATATTATTGGCGTAAATCATCAGTTAAATTTAAAAGCGAAATTACTTATATTCTTTTGAACCCAACCTTTAACTTTTAAAAATGTTTTTAGCCTTGTTGTAATCTATATAATAAACCAGCCTTAAGGAAATGTTTTGTCTCAATGATTCTTCAAACAAATTCCCCAAACTTTCCCCATAACCCAACTCGCTTTGACTGTCTAAATTGAAAATAGAATTGCGGTAAAGCAAAATTGCTTCACTTCCCGGAGCAAATTCCCATCTATAACTAAAATCCAGGTTCCAGATATTAAAATTTACATTCGGATTATTATCCGGTGAAATTTGAAATTGTGCAGGGGTTAGACTTCCATTGTTTTGTAAGCTGGAAAATTTATTTTCGGCAAATGCTGCCGCCGACCAAAAATTCCGAAAACTTAAGTTGAGGGCCCGTTTGGTATTAAAATTATAACTTCCCTGAATTGAATTTTCCACACTTTTTATATCCCTGTTTCCAAAAATAATCGCAGTGGGTTGCAGGGCCACAAAGCTTTCCCTGTTTACTGTGTTGTTATATTTGAAGGAATAAATAAGACTGAATTTATCACTGATACGAAACCGTGGACTAAGCCTAAGGTTAATATTTTCCTGCCTGGAAGCGGAATAATTTTTGTATCCCACCCTAACATCAATTGCGAATTTTTTCCTGTAATCTGTCGATATCCAGGTGTTGCCAACGATGTTTTGATTGTAAAGCACATATTGACCATTTCGGCGGGGTTCAAAAAAATCTTTGAAATTTGAATTCAGTTCCAAAAAGCCACCAAGGGCAAAGCGTTGTGGTGTGACAGCAAAAAGACTTGCACCTACCTCGGTGCCTACGGTTAAGTTTGGAATATAGCGCCGTTTATGTTCCCCGTAAATTTTGAGATTAAACTCATTGAATTTTTTTGTCGGCTCAAAAATCCTATAGGAGGTTTCCGCAGAGAAATCATTGTAATTATTTCTGAAATTCAATCCCAGGTCATTTATGTCGTAAGTTTCATTGGCAAATTCGTGTTCAAACTCATACCTGAAATTTCCTTTGGTACGTTCTATCCCGAAGCTGGAAGCAAAGCCGGTGATGTTTTGTTCCGTTTTGTTTACATTGCTCATTTTTGCCTCTCCAGTAAAATTAAAGGAGTTGGATTTATTGAAAATATCAAATAAAAATCCGGAGACATTTCCATCCCTAAAATGTCCGTTCCGGGTAACATTGGTATTGATTAGGGTAATAGAGGAATTTTGGTTGTATTGTTGGTCTAGCACAAAAATATTATAATTGGCAAGAGGTTCCGTAACTTTTATTCTGTTAACCCCGGTGATAGTATCCCTATAACTGGCATAGGTTTCCTGTGTAATGGCATTAAAAAATCCAATTCCCAGACCTCTATCGGTCCTGCCTGAAATTTTAAGAGCATTTAGCAAATCGGCTTTTTCGGGATTTTCAATAATTATTTCATCATTTAGAATTTCATTTTGAGCTGAGTTAAACCCAATTGGACCATCTCCAATTCGGCGGGAATAAAACAAATTCCCTTTTGTGAACAGTTCGGTTCCTTCGGTAAAAAAAGCCCTGTTTTCACCAAAGGTCTGCTCAAAAGGTCCTAAATTCAATTCGACTTCGTCAAAAGCGGTTTGTCCAAAATCGGGGATTAATGTGGCATCCAGAGTAAAAGCATCATTTATCCCATATTTAAAATCCAGTCCGGCACTAAAATTTGATTTGGTATTGCCTCGAAAATTTTCTACATCTGCTGAGGTGTACGGGTAAAAACTAAAACGTACAGGCGGTTCAATATTTTTTATTCCTTTTAGCAATCCGTTATATTGTGGAAATTTCCCCACAGATTTATTGACGTAATTCCAGGCATAAACCTCATTTAAATGCGAAATTTTCCGGGAAAATTGAATTCCCCATTCTTGTTCCTCCTTTTTTGGAAATCTCAGGGCGGCATAAGGAATTTTTATTTCTGCATACCATCCATTTTCATCGTAAGATATTTCGCCTTCCCACACCACATTATAACTGTAATCTTCATTATTCCCGGTCATTTTTGCATCGGCTAAAGCCCCGGCAGAAGTAATTGCAAACCGGGTTTGATTTTCCCCGTCATTATAAGTATTGATATCAATTAAAAAGAAATCAGATTGTTCAATATTATCCCTTTGGGTAAATTGCCTCAATATTCTGTTTGGTTCATTATCCTTCATATAAGCCGCGATGTAAATCGCTTCATCGTCATACACTACTTTTACTCTGGTAGGGTGCGTTTCACGACTGGGATTCCCGTCACCGGGTTCTAACATAACAAAATTTGTGGCAACAGGTTTATTTTTCCATGCTTCATCATTGAGTAAACCATCAATCTCTGGAGGGTTTGTGATACGCAAAGCGGTAAATGCTTTTATGGAATCCGTTTCAGGTTGTATATTTTGTGCCTGAATTTTGCTGATATTAAGTAAGATAAAAATAAGAAGGATGCCTCGATAAATCATGTTTGGGATATTCTGTTCTTAAAAGACAAGTTAAGATTTGTAAGGTTACAAAATTATTGAAGTATTTTTGAAATGTAAAGAATATAATACTTGAATTA
>JBBRGD010000021.1:0-12644 GCA_038241065.1 Flavobacteriales bacterium | reverse complement strand
CAATTGGGCATTTACCACGGCGTTCTTTTTATCATCCTTATCCAATTCTCCATATAATGCACCCCAGGTCCCTAAATCGTTCCAATCAAAGGATGCCGGCAGGACATATACAAATTTCGACTTTTCCATGATGGCAAAATCAATTGAAATATTTTCCGCCTGTGGATATACTTTTCCAATAAATTTTCCCTCTTCGGGGCCATTCAATTTACCGGTACCTTTCTCAAAGAGATGGTACATTTCTGGCAGATATTTTAAAAAAGAATCAGCAATAAATGAAGCTTTCCAAATAAAAATTCCTGCATTCCAAAGGTAATTGCCATCTTCCAGGAACTTTTTAGCTTTTACAAGACTGGGCTTTTCGGTGAATTGTACCACCTTCTGAAACTCGCTTTTTTTATCCTCTTTGTATTTGATATATCCGTAACCGGTGTTTGGAAAGGTTGGCTTGATCCCCAAAGTAATTAGGATCTCCTTTGTAGCCGCAGCCTCAAAGGCCAGGTGAATATTATTTGCAAATGCTTTCTCATCTTCAATCCAATGATCGCTGGGAGCAACAAGCATCACAGCATCAGGATTTTGTTTTCTTATTTTTAGGGCGGCAAGCAAAATACAGGGAGCGGTATTTCGCATTGCAGGTTCCAAAAATATTTGCTCATCGCTTATTTTTGGGAGTTGTTCCTTTACCATTTCCTTATAATCTTGGTTGGTAAGTATCAGGATATTCTCATAAGGAACAACTTTAGCAAGACGATTATAGGTATGCTGAAGTAGAGTTTCCCCAATTCCCAGCATATCGTGGAATTGTTTGGGGAATTTGGAAGTACTCACCGGCCAAAAACGGGAACCAACACCTCCAGCCATAATGACTGCAAAATAATTTTTATTGTAACTCTTCATATGAAGATTCTTATAAATTCATTTTATTTGAATAATGAATTTCTATTAACTAATTTTAAAAGTATAAACTTTCCTGATTAATCTCGGTCGGTTTTAAACAATATTAACGGTCAAAATATTTTTATTTTCATCAGATTTCCGCAGATAATTATCAGATTAATCAAGAAGGTTTTCCATAAACTTCGGAAATTTTGCTGCTTTCAATCGTCTATTTTATTATCTATCGAGTATTTTAAAGTAATTCGACCTCGGCATTTGGTTGAAATAAATAAATTTTACCCGTGGCCATTTCCAGGCACTCATAGCGCTTTCTTCGTTTTATTCCCTTTTTAAAAATTTTGCCATTATAAATACGAAAAACTCCGCCGCTGGGCACTTCAAAAATATAATTATTGTCGTTCTCAGGATCAAATCTTTTTAAGGCAACCGAAAGATGTGCGTCAGTATCTCCGCTGGCTTTTGGATTTTTAAAATGATTTGCTATTAACGGTAACAATTGGCTTGGAAATATTTCCGGTTGGATAAATGGCAACATTAACTGTTGAAAAGTCAACTTCCATTCCTGCCCGTGGGGCAGAATTGCCCTCCCAAATCTTTCAAAAGCCACCAAATGTGAAATTTCATGTACCAGAGTTATCAAAAACCGAAATTTATTCAAATTTGAATTTACGGTAATTTGATGAACCCCATCGGGCATTTTTCTATAATCGCCATGTCTTGTAACCCGTTCATTTACAATTTTAAGATGAATGCCGTTTTCTTCAATCAACCTAAAAATTGCTGTGACGGAGTGGCTTGGAAGGTATTTTTCAAGAATTTCGTTCATGAAATTATTTGTTATGGTGTAGAGTTTGAAACCTGTAACAATTTTCCATTGTAACATTTTTGACCGTTTAAACTGAAATCTACTATATATTTGGCCATTTCATTAGCCGACAAGGGTGCTTTATACCCGGGAAATGCTTCTTCCAACATTTCGGTTTGAACTGCACCAAGGGCCAACACATTAAAGGAAGGGCCGTTTTCTTTATATTCCTCAGCCAGAAGTTCGGTTAAGGTAATAAGTGCTCCCTTACTTGAGCTATATGCCGATAAACCTGCAAATTTCACGCTCCCTTGCACCCCGCCCATACTGCTGATATTAACAACATGACCGCTTGACGGCATCAACGGAAGTATTTTTTGAATAATACCTACCACCCCAAAAACATTAGTATTGTATATGTTCTTAAATTCTTCTACACTCGACTTTAAAAAGGGTTTATTTAAGATCGCCCCGGCACTGTTAACAAGAACGTCAACACTATTCCATTCTGATCTTATATATACAACCACTTTTTCCAGAGAATCTTCCCTGGTAATATCACAGGAAATAGCATGAACATTTTTCAATTTTAAAGCCTCAACAGGCTCTGTATTTCTGGAAAGAGCCAATACCTTATTCCCGGCTTTGGCAAATAATTTTACCATTTCAAGTCCTATTCCGCGGCTAGTTCCCGTAATTATAACGTGTTTCATTATTGGTTCAATTTAATGTCGCGCAAGAATCCCAATTTTATATAAAGCATTCCTCATAGCGTTAAAGATAAAAAAATCCCGCAATAGTGCGGGATTTTGAATATTTATTTTCCTTTTCAACGCGGGTTTTAGGCCAGCATTGTTACTGGATTTTCCAGATAGCTTCTCAGAGTTTGTAAAAAAGCGGAACCTGTTGCTCCATCTACGGTTCTATGATCGCAGGCAAGGGTAAGTTTCATTGTATTTCCCACAACTATCTCACCATTTTTAACCACCGGTTTTTCAACTATAGCTCCTACAGACAGGATTGCTGAATTGGGTTGATTTATAATGCTGGTAAATTCTGAAATTCCAAACATTCCCAAATTGGAAACAGTAAATGTACTGCCTTCCATTTCCTGAGGCTGCAATTTTTTATTGCGTGCTTTCCCTGCCAAATCTTTTACCTGCGCACCAATTTGTGTCATAGACATTTGGTCTGCAAAACGCAAAACAGGAACCAGAAGTCCGTCTTCTACCGCTACTGCAACCCCCATGTGAATGTGTTTCGCGATTTTGGTAGTTTCCCCGGTCCATTGTGAATTCACTCTTGGATGCTTGCGCAGTGCCATTGCTGAAGCTTTTATCACCAAATCGTTATAAGAAACCTTCACCTCCGGAAGCTCGTTAATTTGTTTTCTTGAAGCAATTGCACCTTCCATATTTACCTCAATAGTAAGATAATAATGAGGAGCGGTGAATTTTGACTCTCCCAGACGTTTTGAAATAGTCTTGCGCATTTGGGAATTTTTAATTTCCTCAAATTCTTCTTCACCTGCAGCAACGTATGGTTGCACTGCTTTTGCCTCAGCTTTTACCCCTTCAGCAACACTAGCCGTCTTGGCTTTTTCAGATGGTTTAAATGTTTCAATATCTTTCTTTACAATCCGGCCATTCTCACCTGATCCCTTTACTTCAGAAATATCTATTCCCTTATTCTCAGCCATTTTTTTGGCTAATGGAGAAGCAAAAATACGCTTGTCACTATGTGTTTGTGAAGCTTTGCTTTCTTCAGAAGTTTCACCTTCTTTGGGCTTTTCTTCTGAAGATCCTTTATCTAAGACAGGAGATTCTTTGGTAGAGCCGGCCTTAAGACCAATCTTCGAAATATCGGTGCCCTCCGGACCAATTATAGCCAGAAGAGTATCGACCTTTGCCGATTCTCCTTCCTGGAGTCCAATTTTTAGCAAGGTTCCATTATAGAAGGATTCAAATTCCATTGTGGCCTTATCGGTTTCAATTTCGGCTAATATATCGCCTTCCTCAACTTTATCGCCTTCGTGTTTGATCCATTTGGCTACAGTACCTTCCTCCATGGTATCGCTCAATCGCGGCATATTTATTACCTGAACCCCTTCCGGAATTTCTCCGTTATCATCTGAATCTTCCTCTGAATCCTCATCTTCTGAAACGCTCTCACTATCCTTTACTTCATCTTCAGATTCTTGAATCTCTTTATCTTCAGAATCTTTCTTTTTCTCCTTATCATCAGATTCTTTTCCACCCTCCAACAACGCAGAAATATCTTCACCCTTTTCACCAATTATTGCCAAAAGTGTATCTACAGGGGCAGTTTCGCCCTCTTCAAGTCCTATATACAAAAGGGTCCCTTCAGAAAAGGACTCAAATTCCATTGTGGCTTTATCAGTTTCAATTTCTGCAAGAATATCGCCTTCCTCAACTTTATCGCCTACTTTTTTTAGCCATTTTGCGACAACCCCTTCTTCCATGGTGTCGCTTAAACGAGGCATATTAATTACTTCTGCCATAATTTATTCTACTTTATGTGATATAAATGGGTAATCCTTTTGTTCGTAAACCATATCGTACAACGCGCTTTTATCTGGATATTCAGATTCATCGGCAAATTTTTCGCATTCGCTCACCCGTTCTTTAACACGCTTATCTATTTCCTTAATTTCCTTATCTGTAGCGTACTTTTTATCTTTAATAATCTCAAGTACCTGGGTAATCGGATCTATTTTTTGATATTCGGCAACTTCATCTTTGGTTCGATATTTTTGAGCATCACTCATAGAATGACCTCTGTAGCGATATGTTTTCATTTCTAAAAAAGTAGGTCCATCACCTTTACGCGCCCTTTTAATAGCTTCGTCCATAGCCTCGGCTACTTTTATAGGATTCATGGCATCTACGGGTCCACAAGGCATATCATATCCCAAACCTAATTTCCAGATTTCTGTACTTTTGGAAGTACGGGCTACCGATGTTCCCATTGCATAACCGTTATTCTCAACGCAAAACACCACAGGTAATTTCCAGTTAACCGCCATATTCAGAGTTTCGTGTAAGGATCCCTGACGGGCAGCGCCATCCCCTAAAAAGGTTAAGGTAACCGCATCTCTTTTAAAATATTTATCGGCGAAGGCAAGTCCGGCCCCTAATGGTATCTGTCCACCTACAATTCCATGACCTCCATAAAAGCGGTGCTCTTTAGAAAAAATATGCATAGAACCACCCATTCCCTGGGAAGTTCCTGTTTTTTTTCCGTAAAGTTCAGCCATCACCCTTTTAGGATCTACTCCCATCCCGATTGGCTGAACGTGGTTTCTGTAAGCAGTGATCATGCGATCTTTTGTGAGATCCATAGCATGTAATGAACCACACAATATTGCTTCCTGCCCATTATATAAGTGTAAAAATCCTCTTACTTTCTGTTGTATATAGACCTGAGCAAGCTTGTCTTCAAACTTACGCCAAAATAACATATCTTCGTACCACTTTAAATAGGTGGCTTTAGTAATCTTCTTCATGTGCAAATTAATTTAAGGCCGGACAGTGGAATTTGTAAGGCAGCCACAAAAATACTGTTTTCATTAGGAAATGAAAACAGTTTTTTACTAAAAAATATCGAAATCTTTATAGATAGGAACTATCAAACCCAAGCGGCAATAAATCTTTCAAAGAATTTGATTTTATAACTTTACCTCCTTCTCCCATAAAATAGATTTCTATTGGGGTTTCCTGTTTCACTTCATATTCCGAAATCGCCTGCCTACAGGCACCGCAGGGTGGAATTGGAATTACAAGATGATGGTTCATGGATTTTGCCGAAATGGCAATTCTCTTGATCTTAGCCTGGGGAAATTTAGCCCCCGCATAATAAATAGCAGTGCGCTCGGCGCATAAACCGGAGGGATAAGATGCATTTTCCTGATTGCTTCCGGTTACAATTTCTTTATTATCGAGCAGGATTGCGGCACCCACCTTAAATTTTGAATAGGGAGCATAAGCAGTATTTCTTGCCTCAGATGCTTTCTCCATTAAATGTTTCACTTCTTTGGGAAGTTTTTCAAATGAATCGAAGACCTCAAAAACGGCAGTTATGGTAATAGTTTTCATTAATTTTTTCATTTTTTTGGCGCCCGAGATATAAAACTGTCACCTCTGAATATTTAGGATACCCGGAAAATATATAAATTAACTCCTATTAATTTTCACTATATTCTTCACCAAAATTGAAAGTAAGTCCAAATCTAAGTGTTCCTTCCAATGGGCTCACAACATCTGAGGTAGAAAATAAGTAAGAAACATCAATTATAACCGGGGCATATTTAAACCCTGCTCCAATAGCTACAAATTTTCTGGAACCTTTAGTATCACTTTCATTAAAATAACCAGTTCTTAATGAAAAGGCTTCTTGAAAAACATATTCAGCGCCAAAGGCCCAGGTGATTTCCTTTAATTCTTCTGAAAATCCATCGGGTGCATCGCCAAAGGATTTAAAAATACCTTCAATAGAGCCTATGCTGTTATATTCCTCTTCATCTGCCCTATCAATTACACCGTCATTATTAAAATCCTGCGGAGTAGGAACCAGTAGTTTATTGAATTCTATATAAGTACCCAATCTGTTTGAAGCATCGAAAATAAAGTCAAATCCGGCTCCTGTTTTTAAATTTGTAGGAATGAAATTTTCCTGTCCTACCTCATCATATTTTATTTTAGGGCCAATATTAGAAATATTAAAACCTGCCCGAAATCTTCCGTCAAAATTATTAAAATATATATTCGGACCCTGATAAAATCCTGCCACATCAACTCCAAAGGTAGAAGCTGCGGTAGCATCTTCGTTATTGACAGAAAGTCTCAAATCCGAACGCAGATAACGACCTGCAACAGCCATGGAAAAATTATTACTTAATCGCAAGGCATAAGAGAGATCCAGAGTAAGTTCATTAGGACTTAACAATAAAGGCAATTCTTCAAACCCTCCCTGTGTTTCGATTGATCCAAGACTGAAATACCTTAAACTAGCCGCGACAGCGCTACGTTCATCCAACCGGTTAAAATAGGTGAGATTCCCCAAAAATATATCGTTCACAATATTACTAAGGTAGGGCGTATATGATACTCCTACTCCTTGCTCGCTTTTTATAAATGCGTACTTTGCAGGATTCCACTGTTGTGAAAATGCATCGGCAGAAGTGGCAACACCCTGATCACCCAACCCGGCAGCTCTGGCATCGGCGGCAATTTGCAGGAAAGGAACCGCAGTAGTAATTACCCTATCCCTTTCTTCCTGTGAAAAAACTTGAAAATTTGACAATAAAGCAAAACTGAGAGCCAGCATGGTAACATTTCTCATCACAATATTAATTATGTTCAACAAATATATATTTTTATTCTTGTTAAGAGATTAACCTCCAATTAATTTTCTGTTTAAAATTAAAAAGGAGTTCAAAAAGAATCTGGCTTAAATATAACTCCATCCCTATATTTTTATTGTCTAATTTCTTCAATATTTTAAATTTATCACAAAAATATTTTATTTCACAAGTCATTTTATTAATTTTTTAATGTCATCTTCCAAATTAAAAATTACCTTTCCATAGAATGAGGTAAACTGGATAATCGAAGGTTTTTCAATCTGATAAAATAATCTTGTACTTTTCACGTTAATTACTATATTGCAAAGCCTAAATTACTACATAAATAGAATAAAATATGAGGACCAGTGTAGCCTTTAAGATACTATTTACTATCGCTATTGGCGCTAGTATTTTCAGTTGTAATAAGTCAAACAACAAAGATAACTCACGGGCGACCGGATGGGATGTTAACTCAAAAGATGGCGGTTTTCAGTACAATACTGATTATAAGGAACAAGAAACAGGTCCAGGCCTCGTTTTTGTTGAAGGAGGAACCTATACAATGGGTAGGGTTCAGGATGATCCAATGCATGATTGGAACAATACTCCAAATCAGCAACACATCCAGTCCTTTTACATGGATGAGACCGAGGTTACCAATATGATGTACATGGAATACCTGGATTGGTTAAAAAACGTATTCCCTCCCAGTGAAGAAAATTACAAAAATATCTATTCCGGTGCTGTACCGGATACCTTAGTTTGGAGAAACCGCCTTGGTTTTAACGAAACTATGGTAAATAATTACTTACGCCACCCGGCTTATGCAAATTATCCTGTGGTAGGAGTGAGTTGGATTCAGGCAGTTGAATTCAGTAAATGGAGGACCAATAGGGTAAACGAACTTATCCTGGAAGATGGAGGATACACGAAAGAAGGAGCTCGTTATAATGATGTAGATGGGGCAACAACCTTTGATACCGAAACTTATTTAAACGCTCCCACAAAGGCTTACGGAGGAAATGACGAAATAACCCGCGGGGGTAAAAATGCAGATAAATTGGGAACTACTCCCGATGAAGGAGAAGCCCAAAATATTTACATTCAACGAAAAGATGGAGTTCTTTTACCCGAATACAGATTGCCAACCGAGGCAGAATGGGAGTATGCAGCCTTAGGATTAGTTGGGATAAGAAGTTACAATGTGTACCGCGGAAGAAAAAAATATCCATGGGATGGTCAATACACCAGATCAGGTGATGCCAAAACTCAAGGCGATCAGTTAGCTAACTTTAAACAAGGCGCTGGAGATTATGGGGGAATAGCAGGATGGAGCGACGATGGTGCCGATATTACAGCCGAAGTTAAAACCTATCAACCCAATGATTTTGGATTATACGACATGGCCGGAAACGTTTCCGAATGGGTATTAGATGTTTACAGACCTATAGTTGATGATGAATTTAACGATTTTAATTATTATCGAGGAAATGTTTATACCAAAAATGAAATTAATGACGATGGCTCAGTTAAAGTTGTAACTCCGGAGGATATCGCTTACGACACTTTAAGCAATGGTAAAATTGTGGCTCGGGCACTACCAGGAGAATTGGCTCAGGTACCTATTGGTGAAATGGATACCTATTTAAGAACTAATTTTACCGAGAGCGATAATAAAAATTTTCGTGACGGGGATAAAAGTTCTACAAGATATTACCAGCCCTTTAACGAAATTACAAGTTCTTCAAAAAGAATGTATAACTCTCCTCAATTCGAAACTGATACAGATAGTTTAGGTAATGCTAAGCCTGAATATGATGAAAAAGATAGAACCACTTTGGTAAGTGATGAAGTGAGAGTTTATAAAGGAGGTTCTTGGAGAGACCGTGCCTATTGGCTAGATCCTGCACAAAGAAGGTATTTCCCTCAAGATATGGCCACAGATTATATTGGTTTTAGAAACGCAATGTCCAGAGTTGGTTCAAAATCAAAAGAAAAAAACAAAACGGCAAGAAACAAATAATTTATAAACCATTATTAAACGGTTTAAAAAGTACAATATTCGTAAAGCTGTCCCTAGGTTGATTGAGGTTCAGCTTCTTATAACAGGGCTTCCTTTATAAGATTTCATAAAATCCCCTTGAATATTTATTTCAGGGATAAAAATGAGAGCAACGAATTAGTATCTTTTTAAACCGTTTCTTATTTTATATTTTTGGCTAATGAAAATTCAGGAACTGCATCAATTATTCCTTAAAAGCAGCGGAGCGGCAACAGACACAAGATGTATTGAGCCCAACCAACTTTTTTTTGCTCTTAAAGGGGAAAACTTTAACGGAAATAAGTTTGCCTCCCAGGCGATTAAAATTGGCGCCGGATATGCAATTATAGACGAAAATGAGTATGCACAAACCGAGCAGTATATAACAGTAACTAATGTACTTGAAACTCTTCAGGAACTCGCGAATTTTCACAGAAACCATTTAGGCATTCCAATCCTTGCCATAACGGGCAGTAACGGAAAAACAACCAGTAAAGAATTGATCTGTGCAGTGCTGAGCAAAAAATTCATCACAGTCGCTACTGTTGGAAATTTAAACAATCATATTGGTGTACCTCTCACACTTTTATCCATGAATAAGACCACAGAATTCGGAATTGTGGAAATGGGCGCAAATCATGGAAAAGAAATTGAAAGTTTATGCAAAATAGCCCAACCGGATTATGGATATATCACCAATTTCGGAAAGGCACATCTGGAAGGTTTTGGAAGTATAGAAGGGGTAATCGCTGCCAAAAGTGAACTGTACGACTATTTAAAAGAGAACAATAAATTCATGTTCTTGAATGCAGATGACCCAATTCAACAAAAGCAACTTTATTATAGAAATAGTTTTTCTTTTGGAAGTTCCAAGGCCAATATTCCTGTTGAATACATTACAGACAAGGAATATGCAGAAGTGCAATCCAACGGAGTTGTTTTCAATAGTTTATTGCCGGGGAATTACAATGCCATAAATATGGCAGCAGCTATTTGTATCGGGCATTATTTTGAAGTACCCGTCAAAAGCATTAAAGAACCTATTGCAAACTATACTCCTCAAAATAACCGATCCCAGATTATTGAAATAGGAAAAACTACACTTTTAATGGATGCTTATAATGCTAATCCAACCAGTATGAAGGCCGCTTTGGAGAGTTTTAATAAATTCCCGGCAAATAATAAAGTTGCCATTTTAGGAGATATGTTTGAACTGGGAGCAACTTCAGAAAAAGAGCATCAGGATCTGGTAACTTATCTCGAAAATTTGGATTTTAGTCGGGTTTTTCTTGTGGGAACCAATTTCAAAAAAGCAAAAGTAAACTCTCCAAAGATTCAACAATTTGAAAAATTTCCGGAATTGGAGGAGGCAATCTTATCTACTGATCTCCAAAACTCGAAAGTATTGATAAAGGGATCCAGGGGAATGGCACTGGAGCGCTTGCTGGATGTTTTTAAGAGGAAGTAAAACTATCTGAACTGGTACGAAGTTAAAAAAGTGGGTGATACTGGGCTCGAACCAGCGACCCCTACCTTGTCGAGGTAGTGCTCTGAACCAACTGAGCTAATCACCCTTTTCTTTTGATCTGGCGAAGATATCAATAATTATTAAAAAAAGCCCTCCAGATTGGAAGCCTTTTTTTTCTGTGGCTCGGAGTGTTTGACAAAGGTTTATCGCAAGTTAATCTAGTTAGTAAAATTTAAGCAAACATTGCTACTACAAATATTTCAAAAATAGAATCCGAAAAAACTAATCCTTGCCTTTCTATACTTTATAGAATGAGTCAGCGCTTTAAGTTTATCTTTCTGATATCGTTGATATTCCATCCAATGAAAATACAATTTAGCTATTAGGCAGTTTCTCTTGTATAAGTACCATTCCATTCTAGGCAATTAATATACTTATAGAAATAACTAAATCTCACATAAAACTACACTAGAAATTCAAAATTTAGTTATAATATATTATCTCACCTTTTATATTAATATCTTTAAGCCTTATTATATTATAAATTTATGGGCTTAGGTGTTAAATTGGAATTTGAGCAAGAATTATTGGATGAGTTGGCACAACTCCCTATTACTGAACTAGAACCAAACAGCATTATTCTACTTGAACAAGCCTATATAAAAGAAATTCCTATTCTACTAGACGGAATAATTAAAGTTAGAAAAAATGATGTAAGTGGTAAGGAAATAATTTTGTATAAAATTGAACCTGGTGAAAGTTGTATCCTTTCACTAACATCGCTACTTAACAACAAATACTGTAATGCTGAAGCATTTGTTGAAACCAAATCAAAAGTGATTTTTATACCATCAGAAACCGTCAAGATCTGGATTAATAAATACGATTCATGGAGGCAGTATGTTTTTAAACTATACTACGATCGTTTTGATGAATTATTAGGTTTAATTGATTTAATAGCTTTTAACCAAGTTGATGTGAGATTACTTAAAAAATTAAAAGAGCATCAACAAATTGAAGGCGATAATATTAAAATCACACATCAAGAATTAGCAAAAGAAATTGGTACTGCCCGTGAGGTGATATCTAGATTACTTAAACAATTAGAGAGAAGAAACATTGTTAAACTTGGTAGAAGTACTATAAAAATAGTAAAGGGTTTGTAAATTCATTATAATCAAATTTGGTATAAATTATCTTTTTTATCAAATTAGTTAAACAAAAAAAGTCAGACCTCAAAAAAATGAAATCTGACTATTATTGTGCTATTAAAAATGGTAATGCTATAATTTACTTATAGAACTGGTTTAAACACTCAATACAATGAATCCTTTAGTTTTCATATTTAGATCGTATTTAAAGGCATTATGAACGTATTCTATGCCTTCCGGAAGCGATTCTCTTTCAATTCCAAAGTGTTTTAAAGCAAATTCACATAATACAATTGTTGCTCCAGCTTCTTTAGCCATATTTACAAGTTTTTGACCTTCTTCTTTATCTGCAAATTGCTGAACGGCAGCACCATATAATACAATTTGAAATTCTCCGAATTTTAGACCTTCTTCTTTTTTCATTTCTGCCGCAGTCAAAATCATTACAGGTACATAATTGGCAACTCCAGTTGTCATAATGTAATTATTAACCTCATTAGGCATATTAGTAATAATTGGGTTGTTTGCAGAAACAGGTTGTGTATTTGAACCTAAAATCAAAAATGACACTACTAAAATTAAAATTCTCATGGTTATATTATTTATTTATTAAACAGGACAAAAATAGGTCTAAACAACCTATTAAAACGGTGACGTAAGTCACAGTAATTATTATTTAATAAATGATTTTTATTTAGACCTCAAATTACCACTATTCACTCAGTCTTAAATTTGTCACTTAAAACATGTGGGGTTGGAAATTGAGTTAATAATAAAAAATAGGTTTATCCCTGTGATTTTATGTTATAAACAGTATTTCCAGGAATGATCTATGAAAACTCAGATTTTTTGCTCTTGGAAATGAAGATACTTCACAGCAATTCATTTAATAAAAAAACTCTTAACTTTAGCAT
>JBBRGD010000020.1:0-12677 GCA_038241065.1 Flavobacteriales bacterium | reverse complement strand
CTCAATCAATTCCTTAGTTAATAATGGCCGTTCCTGTTCTAAAGCAATTCTCAATGATTCAACCTTTTTCAGGTCTTTTTCAAGTTCGGTTTTCCATTGCTGAACGCGTTCTTCCAGTTGAGCCGAAGCTTCCTGATATTCCGGAACATTTGCCAATATATATTCCATATCTATATATGAAATTCTATTGGGTTTTTGTGCCTGGACATTTGGTCCAGAAACAACTAAAAAAGCTAACAGGAAAATAATTTGCCTTTTCATATGATTGGTATTAGAAAATATCGTGCCAAAACTAGAATTGCTGTCCTATTATAAAATGGGTTTCCCATCCATTTGGTCCCGTTTGTCCAGGAATGGGATCAAATCCATAACCAAAGTCTATTCCCAACAAACCAAATTGCGGCATAAATATACGCAATCCGGCACCCGCAGAGCGATTTAATTGAAATGGATTAAAGTCTTTAAAATTGTCATAAGATGCACCGGCTTCTATGAATGTAAGGGCATAAATTGATGCCATTGGCTTCAAGGTTATGGGGAATCTTAATTCTAGAGAGTATTTATTGTAAATCACCGCACCATCATCATTATTGGCCTGACTTAGGCTGGTCCTGTCCAAGGGCACTAAAGACTGGTTGGGGTAACCTCGCAAAGCCACCGTTTCTCTTCCATCCAGGCTATAGGATCCTAAACCATCTCCTCCTAAGTAAAACCGTTCAAATGGGGGAATTCCCCTATCGTTATTGTAAGCTCCCAGAAAGCCATATTCAGCATGTGTTTTCATTACCAAATTACTGTTACCTCCAAAATTAAAGAGGGTAGTGTACCAGTCGCCTTTAAATTTCACCTTGTAAAATTCCAACCATTTGAATTTTTCCTGGTCAATTTTGGATTGATCGCCAACGGGTTCTTCACCTGGACGTAAACGTGTACCATCTAATTTTATCAGGTTTCCATTTTCATCTTTCAATTGGAACTCGCTTTGTGATTCAAGATTTGCATAATCTACCCCATTCCATAATGAATAAGGAGGAGTGAATTTTGCGCTTACGCTGAAATCTGAACCGCGAGTTGGAAATATAGGGTTAGTTGCTAAACTTTGACGGCTTAACCCGATGGTGTATGTAAGGTTGTTTGAGTACCCGTTTCCAAAGGTAAAAAGCCCGGTGTTATAATTGTTTAAATCGTAACGCTGTATTCCTACCGCTTGTGATAGTGTAAAGTAATCATCGGGCCATTGCAGACGTTTTGCTAAACCTACATTGATACCCAAAATATCAAAACTTCGGGATTTGTCGGCTTTTCTGCTGTTGTAATCGTAAAGAAATTGTCTGGTGTAAGAAAATGAAGTAGATAAACTTACTGGTCTTTTTCCACCTAACCATGGTTCGACAAACGATAAACTATATGTTTGATAAAAGATACTTGCCTGTGCCCTAAGAGAAAGTGTTTGTCCGTCTCCCATGGGTAAAGGTTTGTAGGCTTCTTTATCAAAAATTCCTGCGATGGAGAAATTGTTAAACGATAGTCCTAGTGTACCAATAAATCCGCCGCCGCCATAACCTCCCTGCAGTTCGATCTGGCTTGCTCCGGCTTCAACCACCGAATATTCCATGTCCAGGGTTCCGCTGTTGGGATCTACATTTTTAAAATTAGGTTTGATTTGTTCTGCATCAAAAAAGCCTAACTGACCTAATTCCCGGATAGTTCGTACAACGTTCTCCTGACTGTATTTCTGTCCAGGTTGGGTTCTAAGTTCCCTGTAAATTACGTGATCCTTGGTTTTGTCATTCCCGACAACGCTAATTTTGTTAAAATAGGCTTCTTTTCCTTCAATTATCCTGATTTCAAAATCGATGGTGTCATTGTAAACCCTTGTTTCTACAGGATTGATCTGGGAGAAAAGATATCCGTTGTTTTTATAAAGGTTTGAAAGATCCTGGGCATCAGGTTTTGATTCATCTGCAATTCGTTTTTCAAGCAATACGCCGTTGTAAACATCTCCTTTGTTTATTCCCAGCAATCTGGTCAATTGATCATCGGTGTAAACGGTATTTCCTATAAAATCAATATTCCCGATATAATGTTTTTTTCCTTCCTCAATTTTAAGATTTAAAGCAATGGTTTTTGGGTTTATACGTAGAAGCGTATCCGAAACAATTCTGGCATCCCTAAATCCTTTTTCTTTATATTTATTGATAAGTTTTTCTTTATCTGCTTCATAATCTTCCTCAATAAACTTAGAGCGTTTCCAAAGCCTAAAAAAGCTTTTTTCTTTAGTGTTGCTCATGGCGCTTTTAAGTTTGGCATCGCTAAATTGTTTATTGCCCTCAAATGCTATTTCATCAATTTTAACCTTTTCGCCACGATCTATATTTATCACCATATTCACCTTATTGGTTCCGGTGGTGTCCTCAACAACAGTTGTATTTATAGCTACTTTGGTGTTAAAATAGCCGTCCTTGCTATTTTTATTTTCAATATAATTCTTTGAGGTCGTGATAAGGTTCTCGGTAACTTTTACTCCAGGGGTTAAGTTGTTTTCTTTAATAAGTTCTTCCTTGGCACTTTTCTTTTTAATCCCCTGAATTCTTATCTGGGCAAGTTGAGGGACTTCCTGGATTTCCAGTTCCAGATTGGCAACATCTCCTTCTATACTGGTTATATAAAAGTTTATATCGCTAAAAAGGCCTAAATCCCATAATTTTTTCAAAACCTTGCTAATCCGGTCTCCGGGAATGAATATTTCTTCTCCCTTTTTTAACCCGGTATAGGCAATTACGGTTTGCTCGTTATAGCTAACCGTACCTGTTACCTGGATTTCTCCAACTGTATATTTTTTTCCATCTCCTATGGGTAGGTCCTGTGCCTGAAATGACAGGGTATACAAGAAACAACATGCTAAAATTGCCAACCACTTTTTTGACCTATCTGCACTAACTAATCTGCTCACTGGTTTTTCCAAATCTTCGTTCTCTGGTTTGATAATTAAAAATGGCCTCGTATAAATGTTCCCTACGGAAATCGGGCCATAAAACATTGGTAAAATATAATTCGGCGTAGGCTATCTGCCACAGCAAAAAGTTGCTTATCCTCTGTTCTCCACTGGTTCGGATAAGCAAATCTACGTCCGGTAAATTTCGGGTGTAAAGATGCTGATTTATAATTGATTCATCAATAGCTTCGAGGGATATTTCATCATTATTTACTTTTTGGCTGATATCCTTTACTGCGTGAATCAATTCTTCCCTTGATCCATAGCTTAATGCCAGGGTTAGGGTCATTCTTTTATTGTTTTTGGTCTTATCTATAACTTCATTGAGTTCTTTCTGAGCCTTTTTTGGTAAGTTCTCGAGGTTTCCAATGGCATTGAGCCTGATATTGTTTTGGGTAAGCGTTTTGATCTCCTTTCTAAGGGAGGTCACCAGTAAACGCATCAGGATATCTACTTCCAACTTGGGACGGTTCCAGTTTTCTGTAGAAAAAGCATATAATGTTAAATTTTCAATCCCAATTTCGGCGCAGCCTTCCACCACATCGCGAACTGCCTTG
The DNA here is from genome assembly GCA_038241065.1 of Flavobacteriales bacterium. Classification (GTDB taxonomy): domain Bacteria; phylum Bacteroidota; class Bacteroidia; order Flavobacteriales; family Flavobacteriaceae; genus Gillisia. Next base: position 9,125 of record JBBRGD010000020.1, on the reverse strand, counting down.
GTGCCTTCTTCATGGCCCAATGCCCGTAACAGGCCTTTTTTCTTGGCCCAACGTCCATTGCCATCCATAATTATGGATATATGTTTGGGAAGAAATTTTAGGTTAATCTTTTCTTTTAACATTTTATCTTAAATGACAGTAACAGGGTTTTTTTCCAAAAGTAAACGTAAGGCTTATGCCTGAAAAAACGTACCAATCTTTGGTATTTGTATTTCCAAATTCCCTTGGTGGAACTCTTCTTCCCAGTAATTCCTGCGGGTTACTCCCGTGTATATTATCTGTAAATGTATATCTTGCCCCGATCTCAAAAGCGGCAATAATTTTTTGAGTGATGCTTTGTTTGTATCCAAGTACCATCGGAATAGCAAACTCCCAATTGTCACCTTGTGGCTCCAGAATGCCGCGACTTGGCAAATCGGCGCTCAAAAGATGGTGTTTGGAATTAAAATAAGTAATTCCGGTATAAAGGTATGGAGTACTCTGCTCGGTAGGCTTACTAAGGTCAAATTCAAAATAATTAAATTCAATTCCCAGGGAAATTTCTGCTATATGGTTAGAAAATGTATAACCACGCTGTTGCCTTCTAACCTCGTTGGATTTCGCGTCATCTGCAGAAATATCTGCATATAATAGTGATAACCTAATACTGTGCCGGTCACTGCGGTTCCATTTAGCAATTCCTCCTGCTACCAAAGTATTTGGATTGATAAATGCGGCATTTCCTACATCTCCAATATAATTCGCGCCGCCTATAAACGGGCCAACTTCGAAAATTTGGGCTGAAGCAGATTTAAAGCATGCAAACATAAAAATTAGTAATAAAAGATGCTTCATAGGTTTAAGAAGTTTGCAAATATAACAATAATGTTTGCCCTATCACTAATTGAGCAGATTTGTATATGCATATAAACAAATTTCGGGTGATTTTATTGTTTAATTCCTTCGGTCTTCCCCCCACAATAATTTCTTCCTAAGGGTTTGTAGAAAACTATCTGGTTGAAGTTCTACCATGCTAATTTTAAAGGGAGCGGTTTTAATTGTTATTTCAGTAGCATTGCTCAAGGTTGCAATACGGGCGTCCATAGAAGCCAGGTAGAAGTTTTCACGACCGGAAACCCTCAAAGTAATTTTTGTATCGTCTCTTATAACAAGAGGTCTCGCATTGAGATTATGCGGGGCAATGGGCGTAATTACCAAAGCATTTGTTTGAGGTACAATTACCGGTCCTCCGCAACTTAATGAATATCCGGTAGAACCCGTGGGAGTTGCAATTATAAGTCCGTCAGCCCAATAAGAAGTAAGATATTGATCGTCCAGCCACGTTTCAATGGTGATCATGGAAGTGGTGTTTTTTCGGTTTACGGCAATTTCGTTAAGAGCGAAATTGCTTTCGCCAATTTCATCACTTTTGGGAACTGTTTCAATACAAAGCACCGATCTTTCTGAAATGGAATATTTTTTATGAAGAATACTGGAGATGGTTTGCTTGATCTCTTCTTTTTGAATTGTCGCCAAAAACCCAAGCCGTCCAGTATTAATCCCCAAAATGGGAATATTTAGATCCCGGATAAAATTTATTGATTTTAAAATAGTGCCATCTCCTCCAATGCTAAAGAACAAATCATAGGAAGAATCCAATTCTTTAAAAGTACTGAAATGGTTGTATTCTCTTGATACTGTTTTGTTGAGATGTATAAGGTTCAGGAAGTTTTTTTCTATCACAACCTCAATATTTTCCTGATCAAGGGCGATGAGCAGTTCTTCTATATATTTTCCGGAATCAGTATGATAAAATTGACCGTAGATGCCTACTTTCATATATTGTTTTCTTAAGAGGTCCACCGCCCATTATATTGACAGTTCGTAACCTGGCAGTTCTAAATATTAAGATATTTATCGAGATATTCGGATCTGTCTATCAATTTTTTGTTGAAATTATCTTCCTGATGCTCAGAAATAATAGTATAGCCATATCTTCTATAAGTCTGCAGGATTTCATTTAGGCTTGAAGTACTAAGTTTGATGGTGATTTGAGCCAGATCATTTGCTCTTGAGGATATAAACATTCCCAGGATACCTGCATTATGGGATTCGCCTATTTGGCTAATCTCACTAAATGAATAATCCCTGTATCCTTTTTCCAATACTATAATCCCTCCCGGTTCATTTAAAAAAGGAGTAGAATAAAACAAAGTGAGAACGGAGGTTAATGTTATGTAACCTACATATTTGTTTTCAGAATTTAAAATAGGTAAGATATTGGTTTGATTTTGGACAAAAATATCTAGGGTGTCTAACCAGTAATTATCTTCACGGGCAAAAAACCCTTCAAGAACAAATTGGAAATCTGCAATGGTTTTTTTTTCGTCAAAACTGCTCACGTCATTTTTCGAAATACAACCTAAATAAACCCCATTATTTTCAACCGGTAAGTGCGAGTAAGTGAACTCATTGAATATTTTTTTCAGGTTACCAATCTTATCATTTAAATGACAAATCCCGAAATCGTTTATTATGTAATTTTCAATACTCATGGTTCTGCTTCATTTTTATGCAAATTAATTAAAATAAAATTCAATAAGGCATACTTGTCTTTGTATTTTTGTTAATTCAAAGCCAAAAACATGACAAAATTAAGCGTAAATATCAATAAAATTGCCACCTTAAGAAATGCCCGTGGCGGAAATGTTCCCAATTTGCTTAAAGTTACAAAAGATATTGAATCTTTTGGCGCACAGGGGATAACTGTTCATCCACGGCCCGATGAGCGTCATATTCGCTACCAGGATGTACTGGATTTAAAACCAGTTGTCACTACCGAATTTAATATTGAAGGAAATCCGATTTCAAAATTTATAGATCTTGTTTTGAAGGTGAAACCAACACAGGTAACACTGGTGCCTGATGCCGAAGATGCAATTACTTCAAATGCCGGTTGGGATACCGTGAAACACAAGGATTTTTTGAAGGAAGTAATTTCAGAATTTAAAAAAAATGGGATCAGGACTTCCATTTTTGTCGATCCGGATATAAACATCATTGAAAATGCAGCTGCTACCGGAGCCGATAGAATTGAACTCTATACCGAGGATTATGCATCCCAGTTTGCCATAGGGGATAAAGATGTGGTGAAAATATATGCTGAGTGCGCGAGAATTGCGGCAAATTGTGGTTTAGGAGTTAATGCAGGTCATGACCTTTCACTAAAAAACATCCAATTTTTTAAAGAGCATGTTCCCGGGCTATTGGAAGTTTCCATTGGCCATGCTTTGATCACCGAAGCCCTGTATATTGGGTTGGAAACCACACTTCAAAAATATTTAAAACTTTTAAAGAAATGATAAAATTACATTCTACCATACTTGGGAAAGGTCAGCCTTTTATAATTCTTCACGGTTTTTTAGGAATGAGCGACAACTGGAAAACCCTGGGAAATAAATGTGGCGAAGCTGGATACCAGGTGCATCTTTTGGACCAACGCAATCATGGCAGAAGCCCGCATACTCCTGAAATGAACTATGAAGTATTGGCAAAGGACATTTTCGATTACTGTCAAATCCATAAGTTGAAAAATATAATTCTTTTGGGCCATTCAATGGGAGGGAAAGCGGCAATGCTGGCAGCCGGGAAATATCCCGATTTAATTGACAAACTTATCGTTGTTGATATCAGTCCAAAATATTATGCGCCACATCATCAACAAATTATGGAAGGCCTTACAGCACTTGAAAACCAAAATCTTACTTCAAGAGGAGAGGCAGAGGAATTCCTGTCAAAATTTGTAAAAGATCAGGGGACCCGCATGTTTTTGTTAAAAAACCTTTATTGGGCGACCAAGGAAAAACTTTCGTTACGGCTAAACTTAAAAGTTTTAAAAGAAACCATTGAAGAAGTTGGCGCCGAATTGCCATCCGGATTTAAGTTTGTGAAGCCAACCTTGTTCGTTAAAGGCGGAAAATCAAATTATATCACAAATGAAGATGAACCACTTATAACAAAGCATTTTCCAAATTCCGAAATTCAGATCGTCCCAAATGCCGGACATTGGGTCCATGCTGAAAAAATGAAGGATTTTTATGACAATGTAAAGAAGTTTCTTAATTCCTGAGTCAATTCATTATGTATGCATAATAAATTAGGACATATCCTTGCTTGATATGTATTTAATATTAACTTTGGTTATTGCATAATATTAAAAACCCAAACCAATTTTAATTATGAAAAAACTTTTATTACTAATGCTTCTTGTTTTATCTGCAGCTGTAACTTACGCGGGAGGTTATCGCGTATCTACACAGGGCCAGCGCGCGCTGGCTATGGGTCATACCGGTGTTGCCGTTGTGAATAGTGCCGAGTTAGGCTTTTTTAATCCATCTGGACTTGTTTATCTTGAAAATAAAATTAATGTCTCTGCCGGGGTAAGTGGCGTATTTTCGGATGTGGTATGGCAAAATGAAGAATTTGGACAGATGGCCAGAACAGATAGCCCGGTAGGAACTCCTATCTATTTATATGCTTCATATAAGGTAAAGGATTGGGTAGCTCTAGGCCTAAGCATTTATACTCCTTATGGCAGCAGTGTTGAGTGGGAAAAGGACTGGCCCGGATCTCATCTTGTCAACAATATTGAATTGGCAGCTATCTATGTTCAACCGGTTGCATCTATTAAAATTGCAAAATATTTAAGTGTAGGTGGCGGACCCATTTACGTAACCGGAAGCGTTAATTTCAACAGAAATTTAACCAGGACCTTATCCGATATTGATGGGAACAGAAGTAACGTGACTATAGATGCAAGCGGTGTATCTGCCTGGGGCTGGTCTGCGGGTACTATGATCACGCCAACAGAGAATTTCAGGATTGGTGTGAACTATCGTTCGGAAATAATGATAGATGCCGAAGATGGGGATGCTACCTTTAGCAATATTCCCAATTCCCCGTTAACCCCTTTTGAAAATACTACCTTCAAAGCTTCATTGCCTCTTCCTGCTGAACTTACGGTTGGGCTTTCTTATGAATTTCTCAATAAATGGCTATTCGCATTTGACTATAACCGCACCTATTGGGATGTGTATGATTCCCTGGATATAGATTTCACCAATCCTAACGTACCGGATTCCCAAAATCCGAGAAATTATAAAGATTCTTCCATTTACAGGTTTGGTGTACAATACGATGCAAACGAAATGTTTACTCTTAGGGCTGGATATTATTTTGATGAATCTCCTGTGCAGGCAGGCTATTTTGCTCCTGAGACCCCCCGTAATGACGCAAGCGGTTATACCGGAGGTCTTTCATTCAATGTAAATGCAAATTTTGCCATAGATGCTTCTTTATTGTATATACGATTTAAAGAAGTTCAGGCATCTTACGATCCCAATCCGGAAGATTTTCCTGAATACCAAGGAGAGCCATTTGGAGGAACTTATAAAACCAGTGCAATTGTACCGGGATTAGGAATCACATATAAATTGTAATAAACCAGATTATAAAATGAAAAAATATTTAAAATTTTTACCTCTTCTGGCATTAGGATTTGTGTCCTGTGAGCCAGAATTAGACAACCCGATTGATGAAGCTGGTTTTTATACCAATGGAGAAGCCGACTTTTCAAATTATGTAGCAATTGGAAATTCACTTACTTCCGGTTATGCAGATGGATCTCTTTACATAACCGGTCAGAAAAATTCTTACCCGAACATTCTAGCTTCTAAATTTGCAGTAACTCAGGAAACCAATGGGTTCGATCAGCCATTAGTTAATGATAATTACGGAGGTCTTGTTGCGGGTGGCCAAGCAATACCAGGTTTTGAAACGCGTTATGTATTGTCTGTGGTAGACGGAGATACTTTGCCAAGAAGATATACAGGGAATACTCCTACTACCGATATCCTAAACCGTTTACAAGGTTCATTTAATAATATGGGTGTTCCTGGAGCAAAATCGTATCATTTATTAGCTAATGGATATGGAAGCTTTGCGGGTCTTCAAACCAATCCTCCAACCTCTAACCCATATTTTGTTAGATTTGCATCTTCAGATAATACTTCTGTAATTGCTGATGCCATGGCTCAGGATCCCACATTTTTTACTTTGTGGATTGGTAATACCGATGTATTGAGTTATGCAACCTCAGGAGGTGCGGGTATATATCAATTAGATGGTGACTTTGCTTCGTATGGCGAGAATGATATAACAAATCCAGCTGCATTTGCAGGAGTTTATAATTTATTGGTTCAGCAACTAACAGGTAACGGTGCTGAAGGAGTTTTAATTAATATTCCTAATGTAACTACATTACCTTATTTTACAGTAGTGCCATTTGCGCCATTAAGTCCTTTAGATCCAAATTTTGGTCCTCAAATTCCAACATTGAATGCTACATTTGCTCCTTTGAATCAGGCTTATGCTTTCTTACAATCAACCGAGAGAAATATCGTTTTTTCTCAAACTGCTGCAAGTGCTGTTCTAATTAGAGATGAATCTCTTCCAGATTTATCTCAGCAATTAACACAAGTCTTAGCAGGTGGTGGAGTAGATCCGGCAACAGCTGGACTATATGGGATGCAGTACGGTCAGTCAAGACAGGCTACAGAAGACGATCTATTATTGCTAACAAGTTCTAGTGTAATTGGAACTGTAAATCAGGTAAGAATGCAGGAGTTGATGGGATTTGGATTAGACCAGGCAACTGCTGCTCAGCTTTCAGTAAATGGAGTTACCTATCCTTTGCAGGATCAGTATGTGTTGACGCCTGATGAGCAATTGTTGGTTAAAAATGCTACTATAGCATATAACGTAGCTATTTCTCAAATTGCTGAAACAAACACTCTTGGTTATGTAGATGCTAATTCACTATTAAATAGAATATCTGTTGACGGAGGTACTGTTTATGAAGGAATACCAATCTCTTCAACTTTTGTTTCGGGAGGTGCTTTTTCATTAGATGGGGTTCATTTAACCCCTCGTGGTTATGCGGTCATAGCTAATGAGATAATAAATGAAATTAATACAACTTACAATGCTACTGTACCTGCTGTAGAAGTTGGTAATTACGGGACAGTTACCTTAAATAATGATGTTCAGTAAATATCAGTAGGAGAAAGTATATTTTCGTATTAATAAAATCATAAAATGTAAAACGCCGGAATTAGTCCGGCGTTTTTTTTGCATTTTTGTAAGGAAACTAACATTCTAACTAACTAACTAACTAAATTATGAAATTGATTATCCGCATCTTATTAACTGCAGTAGTAGTGTTTTTAATTGCACAATTCCTTCCCGGAGTCTCGGTGGCAGGTTACGGAACTGCAATTATCGTGGCAGTGGTGCTCGCCCTACTAAACCTTATTGTTAAGCCAATCCTGGTGTTGCTTACTTTGCCGGTAACTATTTTGACCTTAGGATTGTTCCTGCTGGTGATTAATGCTATAATTATTCTTCTTGCAGATTCCTTTATATCAGGATTTGGGGTGGACGGATTTTGGATAGCCTTAATTTTCAGCTTATTGCTTTCCATATTTCAATCTATTTTATTTTCAATTTTGGGCTCAGATTAGGAATTTGCTGAAATTCAGGGATTTGAAACTTTGTCAACAATCAAAAATTACGTACTTTTGCACACCAATTTTTATAACAAGTTAAGATGAATATTACCAGAGAGAATATCGATGAATTGAATGCGGTAGTAAAAGTAAATATCGCAAAAGAAGACTATAGCGACAAAGTTGATAATATATTAAAAAATTATCGGAAGACCGCCAATATTCCCGGATTTAGGAAGGGTCACGTCCCTATGGGAATGGTTAAAAAACAATACGGAAAATCGGTGCTTGTAGACGAGGTAAACAAAATGTTGCAGGATGCGCTCAACAAATACCTTACAGAAGAAAAACTGGATGTGCTTGGAAATCCGCTTCCAAAAGAACAGGAAAATTTTGACTGGGATCAGGACAATTATTCCTTCGAATTTGAATTGGGACTTTCACCCCAGTTTGAAGTTAATCTGGAAACCAAAGAACAAATTACCCATTATAAAATTGTTGCAGGTGATGAGATGATTGAAAACCAGATTAAGCAAATCCAAAAACAATACGGGAAACTGGTTTCCAAAAATGAGGTTGAAGAAGGAGATGTAGTTGCCGGAACCTTTAAAAATGAAGAAGAAGGTATTGACAGTCAAACCACTCTTCCTCTGGAAAAATTGAAAGGAAAGGAAAACCTTGACAAATTTCTGGGCGCTAAGGTAGGAGATACTATTAGCCTTAATACAAAAGATCTTTTTGAAGATGACCATCAATTGATGGAGTTACTGAAGGTTGAACACGATAAAGCCCACGGTTTAGATATAGAAGTGGAATTTACCATTTCTGAGATCAATAAGCAGGAATTAGCTGAATTGGACCAGGATCTTTTCGATAAATTATTCGGAAAAGATGAGGTAAAATCTGTTGACGGGCTTAAAGACAAAATAAGGGAGGATGCCGCAAAGCAGTTTCAACAACAAGGGGATCAGCAATTGCTGAACGATGTGACCGAAGCCCTTATCGAAAACAACAAATTTGAACTTCCTAAGGATTTTCTTCAAAAATGGATCCGAACCGTAGGCGAAAAACCTTTGACCGAAGATGAAGCCAAAGAAGAATTTGAAAAAAGCGAACAAGGATTACGTTTTCAGCTGATTGAGGGAAAATTGATCAGTGAAAATGATCTTCAGGTAAAATTCGAAGATTTAAAATCCTTTACTACAGATAGGATTAAGGAACAAATGGCTCAATTTGGTCAAACGGACCCTGCAGAAAAAGAACTTGATGATATCGCGGCACGCGTGCTTTCCAATCAGGATGAGGTTAAGCGATTGTCTGAACAATTGCTCAACGAAAAATTACTGACTTTTTATAAGGCAAATATCAAATTGGAAGAAAAGGAAGTTACTTATGAGGACTTTGTAAAAGAGATTTACAAGTAGTCTTTCTTGAAATTTATACATATCTTTAAGGCGTTAAACCAATATGGTAACGCCTTATTTACTAAATATTAGAATTTATACAGCTATGGATTACGGAAAAGAATTCGAAAAATATGCTACCAAACATCATGGCATAAATAGCAATTACTATGATAAA